>JABXGY010000005.1 GCA_016550395.1 archaeon
TCTCTATCGTAAAATGGATTTCATTGTAATTCCTAACAAAGGAGACCATTGGAGTCTGAAACTTATGGAGGCGGTGTCAGCAGGTGTTCCTGTCATCGTTCGACGTGGTCCGCTTAAAGAAAGGATTCTAGGTGACAAGGGAGTTGTCTATTTTGATGAAGATGAAGATTTTCCCAGGGCTCTTGAAGAGTCGTGGAAAAAACAGGAGAAACTAAAGAGTGAAGCTAGAGCTAGAGCAAAAACAACTCAAACATGGGAAGACGAGGTTAAACGATTGGTGAAGGTGTATGAGTCAATTATCTGATTGGAGATACGAATTCGTAAAGTCGCAGATGAGCATTTACTCTGGAAGCGTTATTCGAATCAATTAGAACAAGCTTATAATGCCGCCTTAACAGCCGACTAGTGTATCTTTAAGAACTCTCAAGCTGTTAACCAATATGGGTAGATCACTTGGATATTTCTGAAGAGATTCTTCATCGATTGAAGGACGGTGGTGTGGATTTTTTCACCACTTATCCCTGTGCGAAAATTCAACGGCTATATAATCTGATCCACGACCAATTTCTAAGTATAGGTGTCACCAAGGAAGAGGAGGGAGTTGGAATTTGTGCAGGTGCAAGCCTTGTAGGTGCAAATTCTGCCATGCTAATTCAAAGTACCGGCTTTGGAAACATGCTCAATGCCCTTTGTTCTCTAACTATAACCTATAAGCTTCCTCTCCTAATTTTGGCAAGTTGGCGCGGTGTCTATCAAGAAACAATCCCTGCACAAATCCCACTGGGAGAAAACCTTCCTGCACTATTCAAAGCAATCGGCTTTCCCTATCAAATTGTGAAAAACCAGAAGGACCTTGGAAAAGTCACTGCAGCAATTAATAAAACCTATCAAGAATCAACACTGCAAGTTCTTTTATTAAGTCCTCAACTATGGGGAGAAATTCGGTCAATAGAAATTTCACCAAAACCAACTACTCGTAGAAAATCCAAATCCCTACCTAATTTACCTCAACTATCTCCTGGATTGTTGACTCGGTTTGATATTCTAAAAGCGATGATTCAATTTCTTGATAAAAAGCTCATCATAAGCAATATCGGGCTTCCCTCCCGAGAATTATTTCATTTATACCATCAAGATACCAATTTCTACATGCTTGGAAGTCTAGGTCTTGTCTCTTCCATCGGGTTGGGAGTAGCTTTACATTCATCAAAACAAGTCGTCGTGATTGATGGTGATGGAAGTCTTCTATCAAACTTG
Organism: archaeon; assembly: GCA_016550395.1. Classification (GTDB taxonomy): domain Archaea; phylum Asgardarchaeota; class Hermodarchaeia; order Hermodarchaeales; family Hermodarchaeaceae; genus Hermodarchaeum. Next base: position 1,258 of record JABXGY010000005.1, read on the forward strand.
GGTTCATTAGCTACTATAGCTCAAGCCGCGCCTAAGAATTTGACAATCTTAGCAATTGACAATGGGGTTCACGGATCAACAGGAAATCAGATGACTTCTACTAGTACATGTGTCGACTTGGCTAAAACTGCACATGGACTAGGTATTCGTCACGTATTCCGTGGATATACACTAGAGGAAATTCAAACAATTGTTACCAATCTTACGAGTGGTCCTAATTTCGTCCATATACCTGCACAACCAGGTAATGCTCAGGTGCCCACAATTCCCTTGACACCACATGAAATCAAAGAACTTTTTATGCAGGCAGTTCAATCCAGTTAGATTATTACAGTTCGAAATTTACTCTTTGTATTCCAACTTTTGAGCAATCTCTATACCTAGTACTGTTGCCTTTTCAGCATCAGTGGCAAAAAGATAAGCTACAGGTTCAATACCGATGAGGCCTTTATCAATTAGAACATCAATCGGTTTCTTATCTTTCAGAACTAATTCAATACCAGCGTGAAGCGCTTTATCAGTGTCTTTATGTCCTTCAATGGGCTGCCGGTTGACCTCAACAAAGCTGAGGTTAAGCTTTTCTAGAACCGCTTCGAGACCTTCAAGGTACCGAAAAACCAAGGCTGCCTGAACATTAGGAGTGTGTTGTTGAACAACTAATAAAACATGAGAGAGATGATCAGACCCTCTAAATTCGGGACGAGTAAATGAATGTGGACGCTGGTGGTGTGAGACAATGCGACTGGGGAAACCTGCTACATCATCTAAATCCTTCGGATTTGAGATACTCATTACAAGCTGTGATCCCACCTGTGGAATCAGGGGTGTGAATTCTTTCGTGTTCGATAATAGTTCTGCACTTCGTGAAAGATTACGCAATATCTCAGCCCGGTCATCAGAGGTAATTCCTTCTCCGCACACGAAACATTCTGCGAGATCTGGATTTTCTTCACGGTGAAGTTGACAAAGCGTTCCTCCGATTTTTTGAGTAGTACAGAAATTACATAGGGCTGCAATTCCTTCCTCCAAACCTAATCGGTCTTGGGATAACTGTTCAGCAAATGCTCTAGCTGTTCGATCAACGCTCGGAGTATAGTACTTCTCAAACCGTTTGAGCTGTGAAAGGCCACGTGAAACACTTGCTTGTGTAATCCCCAAAGCTTGGGCTACTTTATTTTGGGTAAAACCATAATCCTCAATTAAGTAGTTGCTAATCAATGCACGAAGAGCAGGGAGCAGTTTGACAACCATTATCTCACAAGGTGGACGCACGAGTCGCGATTCCTCCGAGATTTATTTTCTGTCGTGAAGCTATTGTTTGCAACTAATAGCATTTCCGGTTTAAGAAACTGCGAGTTGTGGAAGTGGGGGAAATGCAAGTTCTGATAAATTTTGCTGAATTATAGTTGTTAATCTTTCAAAAACGCGGTGAACATTTACGTTTTTTTATGCCTTTATTGAATTAGTACTGTAAATTCAAAGTTTCCCAATCCACTTGGTGGTATTAGTGAAAGCATACGTGGCAGGAAAACCAATTCTAAGTACAACGGATTGGCCTTCAAATGTTTGCTGCGTAGTATTTTTCGCTGGTTGCAATTTACGTTGTCGCTTTTGTTTCAACACCCCATTACTTGAATTTGATGAAAAGTTCCAGGTTGATATTGATCAGATTTACAAGGAAATTGAAGCTAGTCGATTTCTTATTGATGGAGTTTTAGTGACAGGTGGTGAACCAACTCTTCAACATGAGTCATTGCTAGCGATCGCTGAGTGGACCCATGAACAAAATCTTAAGTTTGGTCTACAGACAAATGGCACCAAACCTTCAATTATCCAACAATTACTCGATGCAAATCTTATTGACTACATCGCTGTTGACATCAAAACCATACCTAATGCGACTGAATATGCTCAAGTAACTCAAATTAAGCAAAAGATTCTTCCTGAGATTAAAAAAACGATAGCAATACTCAAGTCGTCAAATATACATTATGAATTTCGAACCACATTAGTTCCTTCATTGGTTTATAAAGAAACCCAACTCCGTAAAATTCTCAAATGGGTAGGACCTAACAACTACGTATTACAAGCATTCAGGCCAACTGACACCGTTCTTGATTCCAAACTGAAGGCTAGTTTCTCGAATGAAGAGCTTGATAAGTTCCGCAAATTTGCACATAAAAATAATGTAGTTACTCGGTTCTAAGAAAGTGTAAGAGTTTATTACGAAGGCTTTAATCCAGGCTCTAGGAAAATGTATCTTGAAAAGATGGATTTTGGGTTGTCTATGTCAACTTGGAAGGTCACCTTGGTAGAAGGCCCGATGCGGAAATTCTATGATTTACAAAAGGTACTCAATCAATATTATGAATTGAAACCGGAATGGATAAAAAAATTACAATTGCAAATCCGGGAACAACCGGTCTACAATGTTCATCTGAATCTGATAAAATCTGTCCAAGGCCCTCAAGGACAAAATCTTCTTGCTCCATTTCTTCTCTTGTTAATCACTAAAACTCAACTAACTGTAACGTATCTGGGAGAGTTAACTGAAGATGATACCGGTTATCTAATTGGTGTATGGCCCAAGAAGTTCTTAAAAATTTTGAAGTCAGATGAAAAGGCAATTCTCAACTTACTTTATGTGATAATCGAATATCCACAGCTTATGGAAAAAATCGATTTATTCTTTTAAGGGTTAATGTGCTTCGGTATCTAGAGAAGAAAAGAAATCTATTTATGGTGGAATTAAAGGGGTGTGCAAGGGAGAATTGCAAGCCGTGATTGGAAGCCAGCTACCACGATTTGACGACGAAGTATCAAAGGGAGATTTTCGAATTATCCGTGTTGAACAAAAACATGAACGAAGTGGTCGAACAGTGGTGCTAATTGATGGCGAAAGTATGGGGGAAACTTCAACCGATTTGCGAAAACGGCAATTTAGCTATCTTATCGATGGTATTACTCAAGTTGGGGTAAAGGCAGGATTTTGGATTATGAGCCCTCGAGAGGACCTGGGTGCAATTATTGAAGTCAAGGATATTGGACCATGGGGATTGAAGAAAGACAAGTTAAAGCGGGTCGCAATTAGGGTCCGGTTTGATGAAAAAGGTCTCATACGGTTAAATGAAATGTGGCAGATATTCAAGAAACGTCCAATCACTAATCGATTAATGGAACGATGGCAAAAACGCATGACAAAGGAGGCAACTCAGTATTTCAGGCAGGTTCTTCCGGGTGTTTTAGATTCGGTGCTCTTTGAAGCTTCAGATAGTATTAATGCAGAGCAAGTAAACCAAATCCGTCAACTTCAAGACCTAATTCTTCGTCGTGCTATCCATATCGCTGAGTCTCAGGAGAATGTCCAACTTACCAGTTCTCAATTAGTTAGGGCGACTAAAGAAACGCTTCGTCAATCTGAGAAACTAGGACGGAATACGAAAGCTTTAAGTGGATAGTATTCGCGGCATCCATCGAAATGAATATTTCCGGGGGTAATGGCCTTACAGTTTTGCCCTAAATGCGGTAGTCTCTTACGTCCGGGAAAAACTAAGGACGGAAAAAATATTCTCAAATGCTCCTGTGGCTACAAATCCTCTTCTAAAGAAGCTGCGGGATACAAAGTCAGATTTCCGATAAGACACACAGAACGGGACTATATTGTCGTCGTTGAGGAAGGGGAAGAGGATAAGAAGCGTAAGAAACGTGAAATTGACGAGGATGAACGCCAAGAAATGCTTGAGTTAATGCTCGATCACTTTCCTGAAGATTAGCAACTCGATATTTTAGCGTTTCATTTGCGCTTCTTTAAAGGAGCTAAACCACTTATTGTGGGTGCCAATTCATAAGCAAATTACACATAGAAAGGAATTGGTCGGTAACCATGTTCTTGGGCGACTTGCTCTTCTTTCCGGGTTTCTTTTGCTAAATCATTGAGTTGGGCTTTTATGATGGATCGATTTTGAATTAATGGCTGAATGCTCACATCCACATCTAGAAACCGATTGACAGCTGAAAGCATACTCGCTGCGGCTTCAGGGTCAGGATTCTCTATACTTGCTGATACTAATAAGCAATACCCATCCAGCTTGCGAATTAGACACTCGTTTAGAATCGCTCCTGCTATACCTATCACAAGCCCTTTCTTCACTCGAGGAACTGAGAACTTTTCAAGTTCAGCTAATAAATGTGGTTCAGCTGCTCCAAAAACTTCAGGAGTTCCTTCTCGTTTTTGCACTCCAATTCCTTCAAGGCAAACAACTTTCTTGACACCCTGGTCCGTCGCCCAATCTAAAACTTTACTTGCAACAAAGAAAATGGTTTCCGTTGGGAGGGGAACTTCAGAAATAACAGTAAGCAATTGCCCATCTTCACTTGCATGAATCCGTATAGGAAGTCGTAAAACACCACCAAAAAAGGGCGTGATAGGAGGAATAAGTGGTGATCGAATAGCAGCAATCACCTTCATATCAAGACCTTCAATCATTCGTCCTACAGAAATCATCCCAACTAATCCTGGTCCGGGAAATCCAATTACTAACACTGGCTCCTTTACCAGTGTTATTTTTTCATCAGTTGGAACAATTTGAATAAATGGCTCGCCTGAAACGTTTTCTGATTTCTGTTGTGGATTTGTCAATTTCGTCCACATCTCTTTGTGAATACAAATCGAATTATTCTGGTAGCTAATAAGGTTTCTTTTGAAAAATTGGTCATCGATTCAATTATTCACGTTGTTCCTGGATCCAGGCTTTAATCCGTAAATCTTGATAGCCACAGTGAGGACAGATGCTTTTCATCACACGGACATTTGTAATGTTCACTCGAGTCAATAAATTATGGCAATTGGGACAGCTAAAATGCTTCTCTCCACAATTTTGGCATTGACGAACGGTTCCATCTGCTGTCCATGGAATCGATCGGCGCATCCATTCGTCTGTAACTCGTCGAAAGTCGGTTGCTCCGCACTTCTGGCACTTCATCATATTTGTCGACATATAGTCTTCCTCAAATTCTTTTTTAGATGCACCTACATCTTTTCTGAAATAAAAAATAAGTCATTATTCTCAACTGGGAACAGGTGTGTTGTGGATTATTGAGAAGATCGAACGCCATTAGCACTTCGCGGGGATTGGGAGTGGACTATTGAAGGTGCTTCTGTAGGAGGAGTCCATGAAGTTGCTGTAACTTGACGATGTCGACGTTTTAGTTCTTCGCGTTTACCAGCATTCCATCCGGAAACATTTTGATAATAACCAGTAATGCGGCTAAACCAATCGATTTCAGTATGATTACAGCGTGGGCATACTTCTATTAGGCCACCTGCAGTGTAATGGCATTGTTTGCACACAGACAAGTCCCGTGTGTAACTATAGTATCCTAATTGTGTGTTCAACGCAATTCGTCTGTTGAGTTTATGCAATGCTTCAGAATCTGGTGCTTCTTCACCGAGAAAGACATGGAAAATGTTCCCACCGGTAAGTAATGGAAAAGCCTTCTCTTCAATTGCGATTTTTTGAGCTAATGAAATCCGTGCATCATAGCCCACCATAAACCCGTTCGTATAATAGGCAGGAACGGCTGTTCGCCCTGCTGATTCCAGCTGTTGTTGCCAATTCGATATATCTCCTTTGACAACAGATGTAGCTGCATCGTTATAATGAAGAAGGTCCAGAATTGCTAGTCGGGTCGAACACGATTCAGCCGGTGTCCGTGCTACAGCGAAGGGGAGACCTGTCTCTTTGGCGTATTCTGATCGAATTCGTTCCATTTCTGCTAATATGCGTAATCCAAACCGTACTGATTCCTGGTGCTCATGCAATTGAATACCAGTATGATATTGGACCATTTCATTAATACCAACAAAGCCAAAGACCGGTGACATATTCATAACATCAAACAAGGGTGGAGCTTCAAAACCATTCCACTTCGGTTGCTGCATTAGAAAAGGTAACATTCCGTTCTTCATCTGTCGTTCCATAAATCGCCGTTTTATCAATAATACTCGCTTTGCTAACTCCATTTGAGTTCGAAGCCGTTCTAGTAATAGATTATCATCTCCATTCGCCAGGTATGCTAGTCGTGGTAAATTAATCGTAACTACTTGAAGGCCACCCATGGCAAAATGAGCTCCATCCTCAAACATGACCTTGCTCATTAACTCGTCGTCATTCAAATCTTCAGCTAAACGGAAAGCACAGCATTGATAGCAATCTACGCCATCTTCACCACGCCAAGGTGGAATGACGTTATCATAATAGCTACTACCGAATTTAGCAGAGAGTTTGGAAGCTAGGTACATAACCTCATCATATTCGCTTTTTGTTAAATAGTCGCGGCGAAGGCGGATTTCAGGTTTGGGAAAACTGAACATTTTACCCCAGGCATCACCCTCTAAGTAACATTCAAGAAGTGCTTTCATGAAAGTGCGAGCTTCGTCTTCGTAATCCCCGTAAGTATCTGGACCAACTTTACCTCGGTAGACAATAGGCGCTTCATGCCAGATCTTAGGAATCCCAGCTTCGAGTTGTATACTAGAGAAAACTAGTTGTCCCCCTCGAGAGACATAGGTCTCGTTAGCTTCGAAGAGGAGCGTTTGAGCAAGTTGTTCAATCTCTCGCGGAGTTTTTCCGCGGAGGTATGGCGCCAAGAATACATTAAAATTGAAGAGTCCTTGACCTCCGGCGCAGTTAGTCTGTCCGGCTGCCAAGACTTTGATGAGGTGCAAGATAGCCACCGTGGGATAAGCCGCTGGCTTCGCAACTGCCGTCCTTTCTCCAAGTCCATCACACATCAACCCATATCTGAAGAAATATCGTGCGTCGTAATCAGCACAGAATGGGCGGGTTCCGAGATATTCTAGGTCGTGGACGTGAATATCTCCTGCAAGGTGCGCATCGGCGATTTCAGGTGGAAGCGTCAGAAGGTAGGCCTCCTTACAAAGGCGATCTGCAACCTTCTTGTGGATTGTTTCAGGATTTGGTTGCATGTTGGCGTTTTCTTGGGCTTCATACCCATTTCCACCGATGATATGACTAAAGTCCCACATTGGGACACCAACACGGGTTAAGGCATTACGATAAACAGCGAATCTTGGCTCTTTTTTCGCCTTCTCGAGAAGGATTTGGTTCTGGATTTCACGGATGAGTGGCGCACTTACGAACGGAAGTTCCAACTGCTGAATACGGTTTTCAACTTTCTCTGCAACAACTTTTGCTTCTTTTGCTGTCATTGAAGGAATTCTGAAAAGTTCCTGTACCAGCATTGTTTCACGAACAAGTGCATCTACGATGCGTTGTCGATTCCAGCTCCGTATTAATGCATCACTAGTACGCACCATTGGCATACCGGCTTCTTCTTTGCGAACTGCCTGAATCCACCGATCTAATGGTACAGTTTTTCGTGTCCTGCTCTTTGGCCTCCTCCTACGTCGTGCCATGTCCGTTACTCCTCAGGAATAATGTGAGAGCTTTCTCGTCAAGGCGATTATTGGTAAATAGGTCATTTTGTCGAAGTATATTATTACCGATGACCAGTGCTGGGGTACTATAGATATTAAGCATGAGGGCGTCTACTTGTGCATCAGGCTCCTCTACCATTCGTACTCTATGCTCAATATTGTGGTCACTTAGATACTGTTTTAGAATTTCGCATCGAGGGCAGCTGTTACTGGAATAAACCATGCAGACCACGATACGAACCCGCCTCCTACACTATTTCACGTCTTTCCATAAAAATCCTATTTTAAGTCGGTACTGATTTATTCACAAATTCTTCTTCAGAGTTAGTTTTTGATTTGGGAATTTCCTGTCATCGAAGGGTATCACACGCCATCTACGTTCAACAGAGTGTACTCTCACAAGTCTAAATACTAAAGAGGTCAAAAACCCCTCACATTCTAGATTAAAAGATTGGCTTGAGTTCATGGAGAAGAAAGTTGGGATACGTTCACCTGAATAACTAGCGCGCGATACCGTTATTCAACTTAGCCGCTCGTTCGCTCAAGGTAACTATGATAGTTCATCCCGCTGGCGCGGTCACACAAATGCCTTCCTGTCATCGCGTGTGAGCGACCAGAGGATTTTCAGCCAATCGATGCAAATAAACCTGCCGATTTCAGTATCTTGCAAAGGCGAGCGTTACAATGAAAAACGGAACTTTGGAGGCGGAGTCTCAGAAACTAAGAGGTTTGCTCACTAAGGCAATATCAGCTTCATTCAAGTCTACTGATACCATTGGTCTCCTTTTTTCCGGTGGGTTAGATAGTAGTCTACTGGCAGTGCTACTATCCAATATCCATTCCGAACCAATTCCACTCTTTGTCACAGGTGTCGAATCAGCAAAGGATATCATCCTTGCTCGGGAGGTAGCTAGGTTTCTGAAACTTCCTCTTACCATCCGTTTCTTCGCAGTCGATGAGGTAAGGGAAAAGTTACCTGAAATTCTTTCTATCATCAGTGAGGTTGATGTGTTACAAGTCGAGTTGGCAATTCCGCTGTTTTTTGTCACAGAGTGTGCAAAGCAGTTTAATATCACTACTTTATTCACTGGGCAAGGTGCCGATGAATTATTCGGGGGATATGCTCGTCATGAACAGCAATTTCTCCAATCAGGTGAGCGGGCAAGTTTAAAAGAGATGGAAAAGGATTTTGCGAAACTTCTTGAGGTAATTCTCCCTTCTCAAATCGCAGTAGTTCATCATTTTGGGATCAATCTTGCCACTCCTTATCTAAATGGTACACTTATTGAATTTTCACATCAACTTCCCTTTTCATGCAAACTTTCCAAGTCTTCTCAAGGCGTTATTAGAAAACGGCTTCTTCGTGAACTAGCGTATAAATTAGGGATACCTCCTCAATTTGCTTATGCTTCGAAGCGTGCCTTCCAATACGGTTCTGGAACGCATCGGGTTTTAGTCGATTTAGCCACAGAATATTGGTCTCAAAAAAATCCAGGGTTGTCTAAACGAGAAGCAGGTACTCATTCGCGTATCAATGAGTATTTATTACAAACCAAAACTGGACTGTGAATAGAAGCTGCTAATTTTAGAAGCATTATTTGAGCATACGTTGTAAGTGTTTTGTGACAGAAGTCATGAGTAATGTGATAGCTCCTAGGGGCGCGTTTTTATCAGCAAGAACAGCAAGCATATTTGCATCGCCAATTCGACGCACAAGTAAATGACCGTGACCACATCTTAACATTAAGTCTTTGTACTTCCCAATTCCTAGTCGGTTTGAAGTCTGTTCAGAGAGTGAACCCAAGGAGGCAATTGCTGCGGCTAATTCTAATTTTTCAATTTCCCCTTTCCCCATTAGTAGCACTAGTGGTAATCCATCGGCTGTCATCACAGCAGCGCTATGTATGGAGGGCTCACGTTTTACTGTCTCCGCTAAGTAGCTCTCCACCTTCGACATGACGGATGCATCGGCAGGCGATTGCATACGTTTCAAAAGCCTATGTTGAGCTTTTTAGTGTTTCCTGAACTTATCCGATTTTAGAATTTCTATAAAAAGTGAGTAATTTTCCAGGGGTGAGGATAGCCAATACTTTTATTAATCACTCGTAATTCTCCTTGTCCACCTTCAATGCAAGGTGGTTAGCGTGTCTGAAAAAACACCCAAATCTAAGAAGTCAACTAGCAAAACCAAATCAACCACCAAAGCGAAATCTAAAGAAAAAACGAAACCGAAGGCTAAGGCGAAACCGAAGGCTAAGGCGAAACCACCAACGAAAACTAAGAAAAAACGCAAGAAAAAAGCTGTTATTGAGAAAAAACCCAAGCCTTCTCGGCCCCGTCGGTTACCCCTAGAAAAACCTGTAAAGGGTGTTGTATTAAGCTATCAACGAGGTACTGTTCAACAACGCACTCAATACGCTTTAGTCAAACTTGCAGGTGTCAATACGGTATCCGAGGCTGCAAGTTACATTGGTCGATCAGTGTTATTACACTTCAATGAACGAACTAGCAATTACGGTCGGGTGATCTCTGTCCATGGTCGCAATGGCATTCTAAGAGTGCGGTTCCGTCGTGGTCTTGCTTCGGACGCTATCGCAAAAGAAATAATGGTCTTATAACACTTGTTCCTCATCGGGAAAGAAACCTTTTTTGCTAACCCTGTTCTTCTCAAGTAGATAGGTGCTGATCTAATTCATCCTATTGTCGAGAAAATCTTACGATTTACGGAAAACCCATTATCAATTAGTGCCTTAATCTGAGTGAAGTGAAAATCAGCGAAATTGGTGATTAAGATGATTACCGATCAAAACAAGGTCAAACGAAAGGTTCGACTCAAGCATGTTACCATAAAACGACAAGAGGTGACATTGTCCAAGGAAATGCTAGCCAAGGCCAAGGAAGCCGAAGCTAAACGTGAAGAACCAGAGCTCACTGCAGACCAACAAGCGATTCTATTCATCTGCCAACGGGGACATCAATCCTTCATTAGTATCTTCCAGGGTGTTAATAGTACACGTATACCCATTGGCAAACCACCAATAAATGAAGAAAATGTACGATTACTGCTTGAGGAGTTAGAAGCTAATGGCTATCTTTCTAAAGTTGAAATTCACGATCAACCAACTTGGACTGCGACTCCGAAAGCTAAAGAGCTAGAAACCTAAAAGGACTCTTTTTCCATTCTAACGAGGCTGCACTGACAGCCAAGTTACTTTCAACGATTTTTGAAATTTCTGCATCTGTGTTCGTGAACTCAGAAATCAGCAGCAATTCGTTCGCCGTGCTCAGTCAGGAAGTAAAAGGAATGATATACTCCTCGACGTTGTTCGACGAGCCCAGCTGATAAAAGCCGCTTCAAATGATAAGCAGCGGTACTTGGGGGAATATCTAACGCCCGCGCAATATCTCGCAGGAATGTTCGTTGTCCATTTAGTGTAAGTAAAATTTGTCGACGCGTTCGATGACGCAAGACTTTTTCAGTTGTCGGAGTCATTTCGGTTCAACCATCCAAGGTTCTTCAGCAGCTCGGATGGGTCTTATCTTTCATACTTAAATATATACTTTGCGGCATAAATACGTACATGAATAAATGAAGCAAACTTTTACAAAATTAGATAGTCATAATATACAAGAATTCCACGATTTGCAACATTACGATAAAAAACCATAAGAAGAAAGAGGCTGTCTTTACCTACATTATATTCTCATTCAATGTTAGATAATGACCACGGGCTGGGCTAGGCGTGTCAAAGGACCGAGGAAAAGATACATATGATTTGGTCATGTCACTTCTCTCGCTCAGTGAGATTCAACGACGAATTTTGATTTCTCTTGCACATATTTATCCACGGGCTGCATCTGGCACTCAACTCATTACCCTAATTGGGTATAGTGGAAAAGCAAAATCACTATACCGTGGTCCCTTGGAACGTCTTGAAACTGAGGAATTGATTCTTGTTGATCGTTTAACTCCACGCTTACATTCGATTCGTGTCAATCATCTCCATCCCCTTATCGGGTACTTACTTGAACTCATTCAAGCTCATGGAAAGAAGACAATGGAGCTATATATCCAGGCTTTGGAGGAGGGTACATCCGTTGACAGAAGCGAATGAACAGGTCTTAACCGGTATTGTACGGGAGCAATATATTCTCGAGTGGATTTTCCTGGCAATTCTTTGGACTGTCAGTGTTGTTTGCGCCTACATTTTGATTTCTAACATTCTTTTGCTTCCTTTGCTAGGACCGCCATGGACGCCTTCACCAGAAATTACATGGTGGCAATGGCTCATGATTGCATTCCAACACCCCTATGTCTGGCCAGCAGCACTTGCAACTTCAATTGCTCTCATTCTTACAATTAGCGTTACCCTATATTTTGCAATCTGGTTGCCAGAACGAGTTGATTCAGTGCTTCGTTTGGAACTTAGCCGGATTGGTCCAACTACGAATCTTAGATTACGTCGGCAATATGTGACTAAAATTAATTCTAAGGGTCTTCTTATAACGCGGCTTTTAGCAAAAACAACAGGGACAGGAGAGTATGGGATGGTCGTGCTGCGGGCTAGCTTTCCGAATATTCCACCTGAACAACTAGAATCTGTAGCCCAACGGAATTTTCTAGCTTGGGATAAGAAGTCAATTGCCACAGTATCTTCTATCGATGAGCTGCATTTCAAAATCACACAATTAGCTCGTGCTTTTGCAGAACTATGAATCTCTCACAGATGCTTATCGTACAAGGGCTATTATGGTGCCAATGCAACGCGTATTTGCTTCTCTGGTGACCACGCGATCACCAACGCGGAGCATCTCAGGTCCTTTTTTTAACATCATACGAACACGTGCTACATCACCAACAACAAGGTATTCTTTATCATAAATTTCTTCAAATATCACCGGTTGTTGGATTGTCGAACTATGAAAGACTGGTTCATATCCAGGACGAATTCTAGTTGGGTGTCTCGTAACGATGATTGTTGTATCAAACGCACTTACTGCCTTGACATCTGCATCTTCATCACAGATAATCTGGCCCCTGCGAATCTTCTCTGGTGAAATGCGTTTGAGGTCAAATCCAAAAACATCGCCTGCTTTTACACGTTCAACTTGTTTCTTGAACACTTCAATGGACCCAATTCTTCCTCGCATAAATCGTCCATCTTTATCGGGGCCGCATAGGATATTTTGACCCGGTTTGAAGATGCCCTCTTGTACGGTTCCTGTAATGACAACATTTGTTCCCCGGATTCCTCGATATACTTTATCAATTGAGGCTAGAGCTGGTTTTTCAATCCGTTCATTTGGAATTCGAGAAGGAAGACTCGCTAAAGTCTTACGAAGCAGGTCAAGGCCTAGCCCTGAAACACAACTAATCTCAAAGACAGGGACTACAACACGGTGTGCAATTTCTCGACAAATAATCCCTACGTCATCTTCTGTTGTAATGCGGAGGGGAACGTGTCCAATTTCCTTAATTGTTTCAAAAACAAGATTTCGAATTCGATCACGGATCGCTTCGTTACAATTATCAACTTTATTTATCACAACTAGGAAGGGAAGCTGTTGATTCGATACTAAAAGCAGGTGCTCACGAGTAATATCATCCAGTCTTATTATGCCACTCCGTTGTTTTTCGGCAGTAACCAGCTTATACTCATCTAGACATGGAACGAGTACCATGCTATATTGTGCAGAGGCTCCGAGAACGCTTCGAATCATCGTTTTAGCGTACTCTCGGTGTCCTGGTGCATCAAAGATGGTTATGATTCGGTGAGCCCGATCTAAAATTTGTGCCCGTTTTGCTTTGTCCAAAGGGGCTTTCATTGTGATAAATTTGCTATTCTTATCGACTGCAGCAAATGTAACATGAAGGTCTGCTGTTTGACCGCGTTTCAATTCTTGAGGATAGGTTAATAATACAGCTCGGGCTTGTCCACTTCCATTATCTAGCTCTCCTTGGATAAGGACTCCTGCCAGTGTGGTTTTGCCACTGTTAACGCGACCAACAAGATTCACTCCCAGAGTTTCAGGGACTATTGGAGAGATGATGCGAGCGACTTTGAAGCCTACTACGATACCTTTCTCCGTGATGTATTGAGTTTGTTCCAGAATCTGAATTCCAGCTTCTTTACAAAGTAATTGTAGAATGTCTTTACTTGATTGTACTTCGTCTGCGGTAAGACCGAAAATTTCCCAGTTTTTTCCATGTAGATCTTCAATTCCTACAACATAATGGCCTTCCCCCTCACTAGTTATTAATTTCAGTTGAGCGATTAATTTCGCCTTTCGGTCGCCGAGAGCATCACGATCAGTAAGAATTCGTTTAAACTCAGTGTTCCGATTTTCTCCGTTGACTAAAAGCCGTTCAAGGCTATCATTGGTAGGCACTCAGATTCAACACACGTTTTTGGTCTTATTCAACATCATAACAAACATATCCGAATATCAGCCTTTTGTTTCCTTAACTAGGAGGGTGTTGGTAACATCGCCTGTTTCTCAAGATAGGGAATAATCAAGGTTAACGTAGGAAACACTACAATTGCTCCCTCTGACAGAAGCTCTTCTTTTGTTCTAATTTTAGATTGCCGAGCGATACAGCGTATTCCCAGTTTGGTTGCTGTCATAACATCAATCGTTGAATCACCTATGAAAATAGCTTCATCGGGTGTGACCTTGAAGTGCTCGAGGATTAATTCTAACCCTTCAGTTGAAGGCTTCATGTGTGGGGCTTCATCTCGGCTAATTAGGAGATCGACATAAGGTGTCAGATCATGTTTGTTTAATAGGTAGTCCGCTACTGCCCGATTATCATTTGTAAGCACTGCAATTTTGACATTTCGACTGTGGAGTCCATGAAGCGTTTCTTTGGCACCTATTACTAGTTGAGCTTTTTTCGCTCCTCTCCATTCTAATTCCATGGCTACAGCATAGACTTTATCACGTAATTCACTAATTTCAACCGCCGACTTGCCTTCCTTTCCAGCATATGCAAAAGCGCTTCGGAGTAAATCTTGAGTACTGTGCATCGGGAGAACCTCTGATGGAAATCCAGAATCAAGGAGGAGGTCTCTAATCGCCCGTCGCATTACTCGAAAATCAATCTCGGCTGTAACGAGTGTTCCATCTAAATCGAATACAACGAGGCGAAGAACCATGAATTTCTGGCTCCAGTTGGCAACGCTATTCTAGTGTAATCAAATCATCAAATAGACGTGAAGCTCTTGACTGTTTTGATATCTAATCCTTTAACTACAGCAATGAGAAGGTCTATTGTTTTCTCTATATCATCTAAACTGAGTATTCCAACATGGCTGTGGATATGCCGTGTTGTAACACCAACAACGAGGCTGGGTACACCAGTTCGATTCAGATGAATCACACCAGCATCAGTTCCACCACCATACATTTGGGTCAGTTGATACGGAATTTTTTCTTTCTTAGCTGTTTTCATGACAAATTCCAACAAGGGTTGGTTGGGAATCATTGAGCGATCCATAGTGCAGATTGTAGGACCTTTCCCAAGTTTAGCTGCGGCTTCTTCGGGTTTGATTCCGGGCATATCTCCTGCAATATCGACTTCGAGGGCAAACCCAACATCAGGTTCAATTAAATGAGCGGTTGTCCGTGCACCACGGAGGCCAACTTCTTCTTGGACCGTTGCAGCCCCAATTACAGTATTTGGGTGGTTGATTTTTTCATCCTTTAAGATTCGTACAATTTCCATTGCTATGAATGCACCAAGTCTGTCATCAAAGGCTTTTGCGGCAGCAAGTTTGCCGTTGCGAATGAGTTGGAAAGAGGTATCTGGTACAATGGGGTCGCCTATTTGGATTCCCATTTCTTTGATATCATCTTCGGAGGAGGCGCCTACGTCAATAAACATATCTTTTAGTTCAACTAGTTTTTTTCGTTCATCCGGGTGAAGAAGGTGAGGGGGTTTTGCTCCAAACACACCGAAATAGCGTTCATCTTTTCGGTTGCTGATAATTACCTTCTGTCCCAAAATAACTTGGTTCCACCAACCACCAAGCGGATTTACTTTAAGGAACCCATCTTTAGTGATTCCTGAGACAATAAAACCGACTTCGTCGACGTGACCAGCGAAGAGAATTCTGGGTCGATCAGCGGTTCCTTTTTTAACGAACTGTACACTGCCTAATTTGTCAACAGTTAGTTCGTCAGCTAGTGGACGCATGGTTTTTGCTACGATGGCTGAGGTTTCACGTTCGAAACCACTTGGTCCAAAGGAATCGACAAGGGTCTGTAATAATTTTATTTGTTTTTTATTCATTGTTTGTACCTAACACGCAATCTCATTATGAACTAGATAAGCTTTATTCAGATTATAGAACCCCTTGGTTTTCCATTTGTGCCTGAGGAACAGATTTTATCAATAGGGAACGCTATTCCTGTGTAAAGGAGTGTTTTTCGTAAATGCCCATTACAGTTGATGAACTGGCGAAGTTGATTGATCATACTCGCCTTAAACCAGAAACAAAGCGTGTGAAAATCCAGGAACTATGCGAGGAAGCTCTCACCTACGAATTTGCTTCGGTTTGTATTAATCCGGTTCATGTGGAGTTTGCTGCAGAGCTATTAAGTGGTTCTTCGGTGGATGTTTGTGTTGTCATAGGATTTCCATTAGGTGCAACTCTGACGGAGGTTAAGGCATTCGAAGCCCGCGAGGTTGTACGGAAGGGTGCGACAGAAGTTGATATGGTAATTAATGTCGGTGCCTTGCGGGATAAAAACTATGATTTCGTTCGTTCCGATATTCGAGAGGTAGTGAGTGCAGCAGATGGAGCGATTGTAAAGGTAATCTTAGAAACCGGTTTGTTGATTGATGAGGAGAAGCGACAAGGTTGTATAATTAGTAAAGAGGCTGGTGCACATTTTGTAAAAACATCTACAGGTTTCGGACCAATGGGTGCTACTCCCTATGATGTTCAACTAATGCGGAAGGCAGTTGGAAACAAGATGGGTGTCAAAGCTGCTGGAGGGATCCGTACTTTCAAAGATGCACTTCGAATGATTAACGCTGGAGCAACTCGGTTAGGCACAAGCTCAGGTGTTTCTATTGTTGAAGGATATCGGTGGGCAGGCTATAGCGATGCCTGGCTGGAACCTGATAAACCGTGTTGGACATGTCCTAGCCGTCAAGCAAGCCTAGCAAAACAGCCTAAGGAAGTGTATCTTTGGTATAAGGAACGATGTGTAACTTGCCCACATCGTGATGAAAATATTTTCAATGATTAGGAGGGTTACCAATGAAAGATGTTCAAATACTTTGGGTTTCTCTACGCCAACAATCTGCGAAGGAAGTTCCATTTTCTTCTGATAACTATGCTAAGTTTCTTGGTGGTCGAGGACTCGGTGTGAAACTACTTTATGATAGAGTCAACCCAGAAATTGATCCCCTCTCGCCAGATAATTTATTGATCTTTGCAGTGGGCCCTTTGACAGCAACTTCCGTGCCTACTGCTGGTCGGTTTGCGGTAGTTACCAAGTCGCCATTAACGGGGACGATATTTGATTCGAATTGTGGAGGATATTTTGGTCCACAACTTCGTCGAGCAGGTTTTACTGCCGTGGTTATTGAAGGTCGTGCCACGTCACCAGTATACCTTTGGATTAATGATGATGAAATTGAGTTTCGATCTGCAGAGCCTGTTTGGGGTAAGGAGGTAAGTAACACAACAGACCAGCTCCTTGATGAGACAGATAGAAAAGCTCAGGTGGCATGTATTGGTCCCGCTGGTGAGAATCAGGTTAAATTGGCTTCCATCATGAATGACAAACATCGTGCTGCAGGACGTGGGGGTGTGGGAGCGGTAATGGGTGCAAAGAACCTGAAAGCGGTGGTTATTCAGGGTACGAAAAAGGTAACCGTTAGTGATGAGAAGCAATTAGACCAAGTGGTTAGTCGTGTTCGACGTTTATTGAAAAAGGATTCAATTACCAATAAATCATTACCCGTCTATGGAACAGCTGTTCTGGTGAACCTCATTAATGAGTACGGACTTCTACCAACCTATAATTTCCAAGAGGGAACTTTCAATGATGCTGAGGGAGTATCAGGTGAGAAACTCTTAGAAAGAATCTTTGTAAAAAGGTATCATTGTTTTGGGTGTCCCATTGGTTGTGGTCGGATTACACGTGCTTATGGTGAAGAAGGAGGTGGTCCTGAATACGAAACAATCTGGGCTTTGGGACCTCAATGTGGGATCAATGACTTAGAATGGATAGCTGCTGCAAATAATCGTTGTAATGAGTTAGGGCTAGATACAATCTCTCTAGGGAGCACAATAGGCTGTGCAATGGAGTTAGTCCAGAAAGGTAACCTAGATGCACAGTTATCATTCGGTGATACTGAAGGGCTAATCAAACTCATAGATGAGATTGCCCTAGCTAAAGGGTTAGGAGCGGAGCTGGGTGAAGGGTCAAAAATCCTAGCAACACGGTATAATGCCCCAGAGTTAGCAATGCAAGTAAAAGGATTAGAGCTCCCTGCTTACGACCCCAGAGGAGTACAAGGACATGCTCTTGCATCTGCAACTTCCAACAGAGGTGGTTGTCATCTCCGCGGATATATGATTGGTCCTGAAATACTTGGTTCGCCGGTCCTGGTTGATCGAGATCGAATTGAGGGCAAAGCAGGGCTAGTCAATCTCTTTCAGAATCTTTCTGCTGCAATGGATTCAATGATACTTTGTCGCTTTACGACCTTTGCATTTAGTGTTCAGGATTATGCAGATTTAGTCACAGCAGCTACCGATCTCTCAGTAAACGGAAAAGAACTTCTCCAGATTGGTGAAAGGATCTGGAACTTGGAACGTCTTTTCAATATCAGAGAAGGGTTTTCAGCTAAGGATGATTGCCTTCCGCCCCGTTTCTCAAAACCACTACCAGAGGGTGGATCAAGAAATCGCATTGTCCATCTTGAAAAGATGCTCCTCGAATATTATCGAATTCGTGGGTGGAGTAGCCAGGGGCATCCCTCAAAGGCAAAGCTCAAACAACTCAATATCCAATAAAGACAGAAGGCTTTTCTTACGATAAATCGCTAACACATGAAATTCAATATGGAGCCCACTCGATGATGCACGCTAGTGATTCGAGAATTAGTCAGCGGTTTGCTCGAATTTTTTCTGCTATCTTATCTCCTCCAATGATTGCATTGGGTACAGTCTTTGTATTTGCCTTTTTCTCACCTATTGGTACAGGTTTACTAATCCCATGGCAGTCCTTTTTCCTTGGGCTCGTATTTATTGTGATTGGACCCATTCTACCTTTGTCAATCTTAGTAGCTCGGGGTAGGTTGACTGTTGATGTAAAAAATCGTCGTGACCGACCTCTCCTATATTTAGCTGCAATTCTTGTCTACAGTACTGGGGCTCTTATCGCCTTGTTTTTTATGAATCATACGATGATGGTGATTGCTATTGCATATGTAGGTGTAACCACAGCTATTGCTGTTGTTAGCCTGTGGTGGAAGGTTTCTGCCCACACAGCTGGGGTTGCTGGACCAATTACAGGATTAATTTGGGTGTATGGGATAATTGTTATTCCTTTTATGCTCTTAACACTAGTAGTTTCTTGGGCGCGATGGTACCAAAACCTTCATTCCGTCAAGCAATTAGTAGGTGGAATATTCATAGCGATTGGAGTCACAACAATTGTCTATTGGGTTTTATGGGGACCTCTAATGCTGTTTTAAGTCGACTCTGCAATCTGAACATGAATTGGTAACGCTTTTGGAAATTCCGGTGTTAAAGTGAGCTCGTAAACGAGAACACCTTTGGCTTCACGGTGCTCTGCAATGGCTGGAGGCATGGGTATTTGAACTTGGGCACCAGGTAATTGGATTTTTACTCCATCAGGACTTTGTGATAATCCTTCAATCGCTAGTATCTGTAAAGTTAATACGGCTTTTATTTCTTTGGAGGTAATTAACCAGAATCCAACAGTAACGCTGTTTTCACTTGGTTCTTGAAGGGTTGACCACGTAAACAGTTCGTTATCTGCATAGACGCTACATAGGATTGGAGTTGCATCATACCATACTAGCTCATTTGGTTGAGATGCTGGTCGAAGATAGGGATAACTCCGAATTTTTTGTAGTGTTTGATTATTAACAGTAATTTGAGGCTCGATTTGAAGGCTTATTCGAAAATGTTCATCAGCTAAAGTGAAGATTGTCTCAGCATCTTCAAGGCGATAGCCAGAAGCTAGTAGTGAATCTTCTCCCAGTTGGAAAGCCCACCGTCGTTCAAGTTGTTTGGCTAGCTGGCGTTGTTCGGAAGACCCTATTTTGCTTACTTCTTGGAGCAGTTCTGTAAGCTGTCGTCGGACTGAATCTTGTGTTTCCTTTTTCGTGATTCTGAAAGTGAAGGTTAATGGCACTTGCACATTGAGAATGCGATAAGCCTCTAAACGGTTGGCAATTTCTGGTGCATTAGAGGATTGGAGTGCTTTGACAGCTTCAATGTAGGTCTGGTTCCATTCATCAAGTATTGGTCGCTGTGTAAAAATTATTGGTGCTAGGGTTAAGCGGGCCTGCATTAATTGGTCATATTGAAGTAATGCTATTTCGATATCCTTGGGATTTCCCTGGGAAGTTGCAGCTTGCAGCGCCTTTTGGATTTGTGTGGTGGCTCTTCGTAGAAGGCGTAATCGTTGATCACTAGATGTAGTAATGGTTGCTAATTTTGCCGTTGCGGTTCCAGCTGCACTTAAGGCAAGAATTTCATTACTAATATCGTCACGTGTCTTAGCGGCCTTGGCTAGTGTTTGGGCGAGTTGTTCACTATGAGTGAGTAATTGTTCCCACTTGGGTTCATCAGTTGGTTCTTCTTCATGTACGAGCATGTTAATGTTTCTTAATAATAGCCATGCAAATGGAAAAACGTCAATTGGTAATTCAGTTGAAGAGGGCATAAATGTAAATGTCTTTTCAGTGAAATCTCGTGCATCCTCTTTGAGTTTCTGTGTTTGTTGTTGGTCTTGAATATGATGAAGCCTTTGTAGAATAATCCAGACGAGGAGTGAGCCAGCTTTCAAAACCGGGATGGGTTGTTTTTCTTTAACCTGGGTTAAAAGGGCAGTTGAAGCGTATTCCTCAAGTTTATCGAGTTCCTTTAATGATAGCTCAAGAGCGATTTTTCCAGAAGAGTCTGGAGTTATCTTAGAGAGGAGGAGTTGTAAGGCTAGCTTTGCCCGTATTTGTGGGTCTTTGGTTTGAAAGTAAAGTTGTTCATTGAGTTGATGACTTTGCTTGATAAGCTGTGTTGCTACTTTACTCAGTGTATCAGGTGGATTTTTGGCTAATTGTGAAGTTACCTTTGATACGATTTCTAAATCCTGTTCGCTAATCCTTGAGGTTGGTTTGATATCTGTCAAGATGTGACTGGCATGTGTAGCCGCACTATTGAGAAGTTCATCCTTTTCCTCATCTGGTGCAGTCTTAGCTAGCTGAAGTAATGCTTGTATAAGTTCACGATTTAGTCCACTGAATTTCTCTGGTTCAGTGCCAAGTTGTTGCAATTGTGATATGGCAGCTTTCGCAAAGTTAACTTGTAACTTTGCCAGATTATATCGGGCTTCTTGGGTGGTGAGTTGTTGGTTTAATCGGGAAATGATCCGGTCTAGACGTGTTGTGGCTTGCAGAATAAATTTCTGATCAGCGGGTCGATCCAGTATTGGGACCGTATTTACAAAGGTCTTTAATACACCAATAACCGCTTCTTCAAAAATATCAGGTGGTTTGAAAGGAATTTCACCAATTAGATGAATTATGTGTTCTAATTGTTTCACCGCTCTACTAAGATCATCTAGAGCACGGTAATGAAAAATTGCAGTACGCGCA
>JABXGY010000180.1 GCA_016550395.1 archaeon
ATAATCAGTTAAAATCAAACACTTCATGCATTCGATATACAAGGCATTTCGGAGCTAACGCCCTTGAATTGTGTTATGTGGCAGATGGCTCACTTGATGGTTTCGTTGATCTCCGCGGAGTTTTCCGCGGAACCGACTTAGCGGCACCAGCTTTGATATTGAAAGAAGCAGGAGCAACATTAGTCAACCCCGAAGGATCAGCTATTACCGGACCCTGCACAAATGATGCACGATATGCATACATTGCAGCCCGTGACACAGAATTTTCAACCCACCTATTAATGCTTATAGGAAAAACAAAGATCAGCTAAACATAGGGTGGTTTGTTTCCTAGTCGTTAATTGTTTCAAGAATAGATACCGCGTTCCAAATACCTGTTCGCGCATGACTAGGACAATTCGGATCAAGGGTAGCATCCCCAAGCCGAGAAATTGCATTGGATGCACGCACAGCTGCTGACCCAAGTTCACTATGAAGCAGGTCAATGGCTTCATTGGCTGCTCGTCGGATATTCCGTGGGACAGTACTGTCTTCCCCAATCTGAGATAAGATCATCGTAGCCTGATCGATTTTTTGCATAGTTTCATCTGATACTTCTTCTGATTTATTCGGATCAGCCAAATCTATTCCCCCCGGCGTATGCTTTTGGGATTGAGTTTTGGAGGTATCAAGATTACTTAAAAGCTTTTTTCACTGATAATTAGATTATATGTCAGATGAAAACGTAACAAAACGTATGGGACAATTGCTGAGAAAAGGAGCCGCGCTTTTGAGTACAGCCTGTCCAAAATGTAATACTCCACTGCTACGACTAAAAGATGGAACGATGTATTGTGCTAAGTGTGACAAGCAAGTTGTAGAGCAACAAACTACTCCTTCAACGATTCAAGAAGGAGAGAGAGGTGACGTCCTTAATCAACTTGCGACTAAGGTGCTTACCATCTTAGAAGATTATACTAGGTCTTTGCCCCAAAAACCACATCCAGAGGAAATTCGTACTTTCGCGGCAGTTGTGAAGGATTTAGTAGAGATTTTGCGTGGAATTAGAGCATTACAAAGTTAGTTTTCAGGTTCATATTTGGTATCAAAGGCTTCCCGAATTCTCTGAGCCTTAGTCTTTCCTATGCCGTGGACTTCAGAAAGTTGTTTAGGACTAGCATTGACAAGCGCAGCAATACTTTCAAAATGGGTTAAGAGACGTTTTGCTAGGGTCGTATTCACTCCAGGAAGGCTAGCCACAATATATTCTTGGAGAGTAGCCATGGTTAAAACCGGTTTTTTTCCACGGATACTCAAGGTGCGCCTTCGTGTACTTTGTTCTTGCCGAGCGATTGCAAAGAGAAGTGCAGCTGCCTCCTTAGGATTACGAACGTTTACTACTGGAACATTGAAGTCAATAATTGCGGATGATAGTGCACCACGTATTGCAGCCGGGTTAATGGCGCTGGATCCATACAAACTTGAACCCGTAATTAGAAGAAGAGGAACTGGGAAACTTTCTTTTAATTGACTCAATTGCGTGAACAATCGTCGGTCGATTATTGATTGCGCGAAATCGTCTGATGTTTTTGCTTCGACAGCAACGCGATCCGAGAGGAGATAGTCGCCGACTTCAAGTGATTCTATTTCAAGCTTTATGTCCAGTTCTTTCAAAGCCTTCGTAATCGCCGAACGAAGTTCTCGATTATCCACAATAATGGTGACAAGATCTTTATCTTGAGATGATTCACCCCTTGCCTGGGATTTCATAAACTCTTTCAACGTGGATTGTTTTCGTTCACGTTTAATTTCACGCGACATCTCATTCATCTCCTTTAAGAGCTCTTTCATCTTTGCCTCACGGTGGATAGCCGCCCAATAGTATCCTTGATCACGTGTGCCCAAAGCAACAAGTACAATTACACGACCTGGTTGAGTACGACCTGTGCGTCCACGCCGTTGGATTAGTCGTACTGCACTGGGAACTGCTTCATAAAAAATAACTAAGTCGCATTCTTGAATGTCTAAGCCTTCCTCACCAACGCTAGTTGCTACCAAAATGTTGTAGGTCCCTTCCCGGAACAATTGGAGAATCTGACCTTGTTCTTTTTGTGTTAACCCCCGATCGTCTCTTCGACTGGCTTGCCCAATAAATCGTATTGGTCGCGAACTCGTTGAAGCTGAAAGGGTTGTTTCAAGGAGTTTTGCTGTGTCACGATACCGTGTGAAGACCATAATTCGAGAACTTGGGTTGTTTTCCACCTGTTTCTTGACGATATTTACTAAGACTGTTAGCTTGGGATGTTCAACGCAATCGGCGGTTAATTCCTTTAGAATTTGCTGAGCCTCTGAGAAGTAGGGATCCTGTGCAAGTCCTTGAATCGCTTTTGAGGTTTTTCCACGCTGGGCTTCTTTTTGAATTCCCTCCATATAACGATGAAGCGCAGTTACACCCTGAGTCTCTAATAATTCAACGCTGTGATAAAGTCGTAATAATGCAGCACAATGAGATACTAATTGAAATAAGTGGCTTGGTGGCGATGTTTCCACAGCTATACGTTGTTGAATATCCCGTTGTAATGTTAGAATCTCACGAATAGACACCCGTCGAGTATCACTGGTGTTAATGAACCCGGCTTCTTTTATTGGAACAAGACGGCTCTTAATGGCGCGTCTAAGTGCATCCCCAATTTGCTTGAATCGTTCAGGTAGTTTGACTTCTTGCCATTCGAACTCAAGTGGTGGAAGATAGGGCGCAACATCGGGGCTATCTCGTGTTCTTAATTCAATGTTCCTGATACCCAGATTGGTTATAATTTCGCGAATTTTTTGAATTTCAGAGCCTGGTGAAGCAGTTAATGCCAACAACAAAGGAAATTTCGATTGCTTCAGATATTGTCCTGCAATAAAGACATAGGCATAATCACCAATAGCGCGATGTGCCTCATCAACAACTAATAATGATACATTCTCCAATCGATAACGTCCTGCCAATACATCATTTTGAAGAACCTGGGGAGTCATAAAAGCGAGCTGGAGTGTATCCCAGAGCTTCAAACGTTTAGCAGGAGTAAGTTCACCAGTAAGTATTTCCATTTTATCCAAAGGTAAGGTCATAAAATCCTGAAAGGTTTTTAGATGTTGAAGAACAAGAGGTTTAGTCGGGGCAAGAATAACACATCTTGAATTAGGAAATCTTTGAATCTGGTATGCAGTGGCTAAAATTGCGATAACAGTTTTTCCGACCCCAGTCGGTAGTACAACCAACGTATTCCATTTGATTGCGGTGCCAATGATTGTTTCTTGATACAATCTCTTCATGATAGAATTCGGTTTTATGAGTGGATGTTGGACAAATTCCGATCCGGACATGCTAATCGCAGCACAGTTTTGTTTGGCTATACCAGGATTTTGCCTGAAATCCTTTTATTACCCGCATTTATATTACACTATATTCCAGGTCTTTATGGTATATGGAGTGTGTAGGTTATGTCGAAATCCGGTGTCCCATCCATGGCTGAGGCTGAAGTTTATGAATTACAGATGCCTGGTCATATTGTTGGAAAGGAAGTTATTGATGGGAGTGCACGGCGCATCGGTATTGTCCGAAGTCTTCGAATAACACTTCCTCCAGGTAAAGTGGAATTGCAGGTCAAGGGCCTGGGTGTGGAGCTTCCTGTTGATGTCACAAATATTTCAGCTGTTGGGAACGTAATTCAATTGTCTAATACCGTGAAAGAAGCCGAGGAGATTTCCATTGCGGATGTGCAACGCTTACGAGAAGAAACATGGAAAGAGGTTCAAGGGCTCATTATTCGCTAGAACTAGTTTGTTGTAGAAAAACAAGAGATTTTATCTTACTTTTTAGAACCGTTTGACCGGCAGGGTTCGATTAGTGTGAAAAAAAAGAAGCCATATCTGGGACCGCTATTACTAGCTTGGTGTGATCAGTGTAATGTTCCATTAGTTAAAAGAGTGCGTTGTAGCCGTTGTGGCGGACAAACTAGACCAGTTAATGTAACTCCACCAGGCGACGCCAGACCCGCCTTTGAAACGGATCGCAAGCAAATTATTAATTCAATCTCGAAACAATATGACCGGAAAGTAGCTGAACAGCTTGTTCCTTCAGACAAAATCATTCTTCTTAACTCAATTCCGGACATTGACTGTTGTGAAGAAGTTATTGTGGACGGTCAGATTATCGGGCTTCATCGCTTTCGGATTGAAACCCTGTCTTGGGAATTCGTCCCCAAATTAGAAGGAGCTCGTCGACTCGTTCAACTGACCATGAATAAGCAAGTTGTTATCGAGGATTCCGCTGTTAAATTCATTGTCGGGGGGGCGAATCTTCTTCGACCAGGCGTTAAAACTGCCGATTCTACGATTAGCACTGGAGATTATGTAATTGGTGTTACTGAACAAGGAGATGTAATTCTTGTAGGAATTGCTGCTATGACTGGTAAAGATATGCAACGCCAAGGTTATGGAATGGCTATCAAAAAGCGCTATAAGAGTGAGCCAATTCCAGCACGTATTCTACCTGGAAGACAAACTTGGAAAGACGTATTAGAAGCCAACAAGGATATTCTTAATCGCTTAGAAGAAGAAGCAATCGCTTTTATCCAAAAAACTGCTCAAGAGTATCATCTTCCCAAGATTGTAGCATTTTCTGGTGGTAAAGACAGTTTAGCTGTTCTTGTATTAGCACAAAAGGCTCTCCCAAATCAATCATTTCATGTCATGTTTATCGATACCGGCATTGAATTTCCCGAAACTGTTGATAATGTGAATGCAACAGTAGCACGATTTAATTTAGAAAATCAGTTGCTTGTGAAGAGTGTTGACAAGGACCAATTTTTCCGAGTGCTTGATTTGTATGGTTTTGTAGCCCGAGATTATCGAGTCTGCTGTAAAACCCTTAAACTTGGACCCACAAGCCAACTCATTGAGGAACATTTTCCTGATGGATGTTTAAGTTTCATTGGTCAACGACGTTATGAATCTCATCGGCGTTCAGCTAGCAGACGAATTTGGAAAAATCCGTGGGTGCCAAAACAAATTGGAGCTAGTCCAATTCACAATTGGACTGCAATGATGATTTGGCTTTACATTTTCCAAGAACCTGTAAGTTATAACCCGTTATACGAAAAAGGGTTTGAAAGACTTGGATGCATGTTTTGCCCCGCCTCAACTATGAGCGAGTTAATGGTCATTGCTGATCATTGTCCTTTAGAATGGCAACGTTGGCAATCTAATGCTGAAAAAGTTGCTAAAAAATATGGGATGAGCGAGAAATATTTGACTCATGGATTCTGGCGTTGGAAAACTCATCCACTTAAAATCCGAGAGTTAGCGCAGAAAATGGAGATTGAGTTGCCCTCAATAGATCCAAATCGTACAGGAGAAACCCTCTCATTTGTTTTAGAATCCAAAGATCAACATGAGAAGGATTTGATTAAAGGAGAATTCAATGAACCTATAGATTTGAATCGAGCCGTAGCCTTTCTTCCAGCATTGGGCAAAGTAATATTAGATTTAGAACGGAATATGATTGAACTTTCAATCACAAAGAAAGATGAACAAATCAAAGCCTATCTCTTCGAAAGTGGTCATTTTTCCTTATCAGGTCCCGTTATGAAGAAAGATGCTGTTAAATTTGCTCGAACCGTTCTCCGAGGTTTGCTTTGTACTGCCTGTGGCACATGCCAGTCTCTATGTGCAAATGGCGCGATATCAATAGATACGAGTCAAGGGCGAATTATTGAAGAGAAGTGTATACAATGCGAAGACTGCCTTCGTGGTAAATGTCCTTCATTATACGCATATTAAAGTAGCCGATTCAAATCGTTTTTACCTGTAAATTACAAGAAAAACTTTTCAAGAACCACTTAGGATGAGTAACTTCCCTTTAGAATTCCTGATGAGCGATATACCATGAGCGAGGATGTCCAGAGCACGATTTCGCTTTACAAACGGCTCTTTAGTTTGCCGAGGAACCGTACGCAAATTATAATAATATTCGGGGCATCACTTCTTGTTGGTGGCCTAACAGAGCTTCTCCGATACCTTGGTGGCAGCCCATTTACTGGCATGGTGTTTCTGAGAGGGGCAATCCGTGGGTTGATAATCACAATACCTGCAGCGCTGCTAACTTTGCTTGCTTTCCGTCTTGGTACACGCAAGGGAACTATTTTGAATTGGCATCGACTCCTTGGAGTCGTAACAACAGCGGTCATAGTTCTCTTACTTATCTGGTTTCTTTCAACACTTATTGGATGGACAATTGAGATTATTTTCAAGCTTCAATATGGTCCTCTAGCAGGTGGAGGGATTGCGACAACATTCTACCTTCGAAATCTGATCCTAGCGGCTGCGTTTACATCAGCGATTTTGCTCCTTATCGTGTTAAGCACAAGTCGTGTTGGCGTTACAGGCGGAATCCTTCTCACACTTGTCTTTCCCACAACTGCCATGGTGATGTACGTTTTAACAGAACCTGTCCCGACACAATGGATTTTCCTTATAATTTATTTTCTCTGTACTTTGACATTTATTAGTGGCTCAGGGATTTTGCTTAATGCAGTCGGACACCCATTGAAAAAAGCCTTCAGTGTTGATGGGATTCAGATGTTCAGGGGATTCCTTGAAGTTTGGATGGAAGACAGAGCAGATCTTATGGAAGAAAGCCTTACCCAGATAGGGCAGGAGAAAATCTTACCGTTATCGGTTATGAAATTTAGTACTAACACCAAGGATCCATTATTGGTAACAGTCATTCCGGGAGCCCACCCGGGTCCGTTTAAAAACACGGGTAGCAGCGCACTGTCTACCCGAATTGGTGAATGGGGACGAACAACATTGAATTCAATTGCCTGTTCGCCACACAGTGCCTCTACTCATGATTTGAACCTCGTCTCAAAGAACGAAGTCGAACGATTCATGAATATGGTTCAGACCGCTTATGAACAAACGAGGCCCATTCCGGATGTGAGTCAATTTTGTCGAGCAACTTCAGGAACAATACATGTCGGTTGTCAAGTTTTTGGAGATACAGCGGTTCTCCTGTTAACTCGTTCTCCCATCGAAATGGATGACATTAGCTTAGCTGTAGCGGAGCAAATTACATCGGAATTGAAGAGCCTAATAAAACGGTGTATCATAATTGATACGCATAATTGTATGAGTGCGCTCAAAGAATCAGTATATGAAGGATCTGAGTTAATTCCTGACATGATTACCGCTGCAAAAACCGCTATTCGTGAAGCATTAAAAACTACACGGGGTAAACCTGAGATAGGAGTTGCCCAAAGAACAGAGACGGGGTATAAGGAAGTCGAAGGAATGGGCTCAGAAGGGATTACAGTTTCGATTATTGAAGTGGCAGGTCAAAAGATGGCTTATGTCTTCCTCGATGGAAATAACATGGTAGTGGGATTACGAGAAAAAATTGTCAACGCTCTTGTTCCACAACATGTTGACGCTGCAGAAATCATGACTTCTGATACCCACCAAACCGCTGCAATATCTGCCTCTAATGGGTATAGTCCCATAGGAGAACTAATATCCCACGAGGACCTGACAAACCAAATTATCGAACTTGTAAGCGAAGCGACCACGAAAGTTGAGCCGGGAAATGTGGCACTTTACCAAGGAACCACTGAACCCCTTGTAGTAATGGGTGAAGGAACTGTTGATAAGTTAACAAGCCTTATTCCTGTTTCAGCAAGCGTTGCAAAAAGGTGGGGAATTATCATCTATGCAGTTGCGTTCATCATTTCCCTCATCTTACTTCTCTTCGTTCTCCCACTTCCCATCTGAAATTAGAGGTTCATAATCCTTTTTAGATGAGTGTGATTCTGTAACGATATCCAATTTGGGCGGATTCAATTATGAATTTGTTTGAGATTCGTTTTCATGGTCGTGGTGGTCAAGGTGCTGTGACTGGGGCAAAAATTCTAGGTGATGCCACTCGGCTGGAAAACAAACACTTTCAAGCCTTTGCCCATTACGGGGCTGAAAGACGTGGTGCCCCAGTGATGGCCTTCACACGTGTTGCTGACGAAGCTATCCGCATCCATAGTTACATCTACGACCCAGAAACTATAGTTATTCTGGATGAAACACTCCTCGACATTCCTAGTGTCCAAGAAGGGATGAACGAAGATACCTTTGTCGTTATTAACACCCCTCAAGCCCCACAAGATATTAAGCTCAAGGTAAAGCCAAAAATTTCTACAGTTGATGCAACAAAAATTGCACTCGATGTGGGGATTTTAGTTGCGGGTATTGCTGTGGTTAACACAATTATGTTGGGAGCTGTGGTTCGAGCCACAAACATTGTTACAATTGAAAGTGTGAAGAAGGCCATTCGTAAAGGTCTAGCAGAACTTCCAGAGAAAGTTATTGAAACTAATGTTGAAGCCGCTCAACGCGCATACAATGAACTCCAAATGGGGTATTAATTATGACGCCACTTAAACGAAACCCACCAAATCGACGGTTTACCTGTATTACCTATCCTGAAGCAGGAGCAATGGGCCTGACAGGTGATTGGCGTATATTTCGCCCAGTTGTGGACAAGGAAAAATGTACTGGTTGCCAAATCTGTTGGATGTATTGTCCTGATACTGCGATTACTATGGATGAAAACAATAAGCCAGTCTTCAATCTCGAATACTGCAAGGGTTGTATGATTTGTGAAACAAATTGTCCAGTCAAGGCAATCAGTCGTGTGCGCGAAACTGAAGCAGAAGCCGCCATGGAGAAATAAGCAGGGTAAGAAAAATGTCTAAAATCGTATCAGTAACAGGCAACCATTCCGCCTCTTGGGCAGCACGAACAGCGATTCCAGCGGTAATTGCAGCTTATCCGATTACACCGCAAACTACTATCGTAGAGAAAATCGCTGAATTTGTGGAAAATGGTGACTTAAAATCTGAATATGTGCGTGTTGAATCCGAACATAGCGCTATGGCTGCTTGTATTGGAGCTTCAGCTTTAGGGCTCCGTACCTTCACAGCAACCTCGTCCCATGGCTTGGCTTTAATGCATGAAATGCTTCACTGGGCAGGTCGTGCACGATTGCCCGTAGTAATGCCAGTAGTTAATCGATCCCTAGGACCACCCTGGAATATCTGGGTTGATCATTCAGATTCTATGGCCCAACGTGATACAGGATGGATTCAATTCTACGCTTCCAATAACCAAGAAGTCTATGATACCGTTCTCATGCTATTTCGTTTATGCGAAGCCCCAAAAGTTTTGCTTCCAGGAATGGTGGCTTTAGATGCGTATATCCTTAGTCACACTTTCACTTCCATTGAAGTCTACGATCATGAAGAAATTACCGATTTTCTCCCATCCTATCACGCAGGGCATTGGAAGCTCGATCCAAAAGACCCTATGGCAACAGGAAATATTGCTGGACCTGAATATTACTATGAATTAAGCTACGCTATTCATGAAGGCTTTGAAGCCGCACGAAAAATGATCCCCAGAGTTGAAGCCGATTTCAAGAAACACTTTGGTCGATTTCATGGCGGTTTCATTGACACGTACCAATGTGACGATGCGGAAGTCATTTTCATTGCCATGGGGACCATGGGTGAAGAAGCCCAACTTGCTGTCGAAGAGCTTCGAAATGAAGGAATTCGAGCAGGATCCGCTCGACTCCGTGTGTTCCGCCCATTTCCTGCGGAACAAATTCAAGCTCTCGCAAACAAAGCTAAAGCCTTTGTTGTTGTTGACCGAAGTCTTTCTTATGGACACCTGGGTGGTGCTGTCACAGAAATCCGTTCTGCCCTCTATCGAGGCGGTCAAACTATTCCTGTTCAAGGCGTCATTGCTGGACTCGGTGGTCGAGACGTTAGCCACACTGACATTAAGAAATTGATACACCTCGGTTTTGACGCCGCCGATAAAGGCGAAGCAAAACCCGATATTTTCTATGGACTAAAAAGGTGAACAAAAATGGTAGCCATCAAAGAATTACCACGGGATGAATACATTGAACTTGGTCATGCTGCATGTGCAGGCTGTGGTGCAACCATTGCAATTCGCCATGCCCTAAAAGCACTCGGTGGCAACACTATTCTTACAGTTCCCGCTTGTTGCATGTCCGTCATCCAAGGACTATTCCCCAAAAATGCTCTCCATTTACCCGTCCTAAACACAGCCTTTGAAACAGCCGGAGCAGCAGCCTCTGGTATTGCTGCCGGCCTCAAGTTTATGGGCAAAGACAAAGATATCACCGTCATGGCTTGGGCTGGTGACGGGGGAACCTATGACATCGGTATCCAAGCCCTAAGCGGTGCTGCCGAACGCCAGACTAACTTCATCTACACTTGTTACAACAATGAGAGCTATGGCAATACTGGTCAACAACGTTCTGGCGCTACTCCCTATGGTGCGTTTAGCACAACTACACCAATTATCGGAAAACAAGAGCATCGTAAACCAATGGCGAGAATTATGGCGGAACACGGGATTCCGTATACGGCGTCAATTTCGGCGGCATATCCTCGATTGGTTTTTGAAACCTATTCCAAAGCCAAGGATATTGTTGGAACACGTTTCATTGAAGTACATGCGATGTGCCCAACGGGTTGGCGGTGTGCGACCTGGGACAGTATTAAATTTGGCAAACTAGCCGTTGAAACTGGTGTATGGATTATGTGGGAGAAGGAAGGAGATGAGTGGAGGTTTTTGGGTCGTAGTAAGCGAATTGCAGAGGGTAAGATAAAGCGGAAGCCGTTGATGGATTATTTGAAACCGCAGGGTCGGTTTCGGACGCTCATTAAAGATCCTGAACGTGTGAAGGAGTTTGTGCGTGGTATTGACCGTGAATGGGAGATTTTGAAAAATCGAGTTGGTTGTTAAATTACCGTTCTTGGTTTCTTGATATAGCATCCTTTTTGAAGCCGATGGAAATAAGGGTATGAAAGGTTGGTGTTAGAATGACTCTGGAGTTTGTAGAAGAGTCTGTTGAGGTTGATGATCTTCGAATTAGTATTGCTGTGAGTCGTTTGGCAAATGGGACGTTGATGTTGGTAACTGATAGAGAACACCGGTTTGGAACTATTGCGATTGGCGTTCCGACGCCATTCGGAGAGTTGTCGCCAACGGCTACTTCTTGTATGGTAGGAACGCGATTTCAGGCCGAGGTGCGGGCGATTGCAGATGTGGCTGCTCAAAAGTTGGGTGGAATTGTTGTTGTGAATTTCTTTTTATCACAAAAAAATGCTAGTAAAGTGGCGTCTGTGCTATCGGTAGTACGACAAGCAGTGTTGAATTTAGATAGTGAAGAGACTACTGCTATGAATTTAGAGTGATTTCAAAGGTAATTTGAGCAGTAAAGTTATCTGTAATTGTAGAATAGTGTTCAACGGTTAAGGAGGTTTATAATTTGGTTCGTCAAAGGTGGGGGTTCATCAAAGACCCCTTGTATGGTTATGTTGCAATTACCCCACTGGAAAAAAGTATTATCGATACCAGAGTTGTACAACGGTTACGCCGTTTACGGCAATTAGCTGGGGCGGAATTTGTCTATCCTGGTGCTAATCACACACGATTTGAACACAGCATAGGAGCAATGCATCTAGCAGGATTGATGGCGGAGAATATCACAGATGATGAAGATGAAATACAGTCGTTACGATTAGCTGGATTATTACATGATATTGGCCATGGTCCCTTTAGTCATATTTTCGAAGAAATTTTGGTAAAGCAGGGACGGAGCCATGAGGATATAACCACTTGGTTAGTCCAAACTACAGAGCTAGCGGATATTTTGAAAGACGCGGGATTCGATACTGGTGATTTAAGCCAACTTGTTGTTGGAAAATTACAAAAGAAAACTAGAATGTTTCTCAACCAAGTTATTCGCAGTTCGGTAGATGCTGATAAATTAGATTATATTGTACGTGACTCGTTCCATACTGGAGCCGAATACGGCAATGTTGACATTTTTCGGTTAATTTTTACTATTGAGCCATTTCAAGGGAATTTAGCTGTAAATACCACGGCAATCACAACCTTGGAATCGTTCTTGATTGCACGAGTTTTGAGTTTTCGTAGCATCTATTATCATCGTGTATGCCGAGGGGTTCAACGAATGTTGGCTGACGCTCTGAAAGTGGCAGATGAAGAGCTAGGTTTATCAGCATTCAAAAAACCTAATGATTATCTAAATATGGATGACTATTCGGTTTGGACAGGTCTCAAGAAATGCAAGGCTTCAAGTCCCATTATTGAGCGCCTTGAGCGACGGGAATTACTCAAATGCGCATATACTGTTGAATCTCTTGTCCAGGATCATCCAACAATCGATTTGTTAGATAAAGAAAGTGTCAGAAAACAAATAGAAGAAGAGATTGCAGCTAAGGCTAAAGTTGATGTTGATAAGGTCCATTTAGATTCGCCGATTCTTCCTTCAGTACCATATCGTCATTCTGCTCAATTGGATCCGATGGAAATTCCTGGTTTTGCATATATTGGGAAAAAGAAAGTGGCAGTTGATATAGTGGAGTTATCTCGAGTTATTTCCTCGCTAAAGGGTTATCTTGATATTATTCGTGTTTATACGACTGCGCCTTTTCGCCAACGTGTAGGGAAAGCCGCTCAAGCAGTGCTAGGTGGTACCCCCTATGTTTCTGGAATATCAATGTAATCATCACTGTCAAATCCAGGAGAAAAATGTAATTTACCACCGTCTACGAATTCGAGGGGTTCTCTAAATAAAATCCATAAGGTCTAATTGTCGACGACGTTGAGGTTCAATTTGCTTCACATTTAATTTCTCAAGAACTGCGCCAAAAGTAACGGTATCTCCACAAGTGAGAAACACTGCTCGTGGTTTAGCCGCTTGCACATATTGAACTAATTGTTGAAAATCTGCGTGTGCTGATAGGGGAAATGCTCTGTCTACTTTTTTCAATGGATATAGTTGCGCCCATCCTGTTGCTGCGGCTCGAACATATTGATGCTTGAAAGTAGATTTTGGTGAACGCAGAATCTTTGAGGAAATGTATACGTAACCACCCTGACGCATTACTTCTCGTCCTTCCTCAGAGTGTTCATTGATGAATTCGAGGGGGATATCATACTTTCGATATATCTCACTGACCTTTGCAATTGTCGAATCTACAACCACTGGTGCAGTAAGATAGGTATTTAATATTTGAATAATCTCCTGAGCTTTCCCCCGAGCATAGACTTGAAATGCGGGAATTTTTCCTTTGGTCAATTCATAACTGGTCCAATCGGCGATTTCGGCGTATACACGTTCGCGGGGTGGGAATACCGCATCGGGTCGCCCATAAGTTGCTTCCATTAATAGAACATCACATTGTATAGGATTCGCACCATTAACAGTTAAGGAGGAAGTGAGATTAAAATCACCAGTGTAAACAAGTCTTGCCCCATTTTTTTCGAGAACAAATTGTGCTGCACCGAGCATATGACCAGCGGGGTGAACCTGTATTGACCCCCCATCTGTTAATGGAAATTCTTTACCTAACACAATAGGGTGAAACTTTCTGGGCTTACCTCCAAGAGCTCTGTATATATCTAAAGTTGGAGGGGTCACAATTTTCTGAAGCGAGCTTTCGAACGCTGCAACATGATCTGTATGTGCGTGCGAAATGCATGCAATCGTATTCTGTGAACGCCAATGCTTCTTAATTACAGTTGGATCAAACAAAAATCGTTCCTTACCCGCGCTAATCACTAGGTTTCGTGAACTAACAAGCTTGAAATCAGATGAGGACTGCCACATTCTTAGGTCCCATGTTATATATTAAGAGGAATTTACTATCAGCGGGAATATGTATTTTCCTTAATTAAACCTATTAGAAACACTGCACCAAAAGGCTAGAGGGTTGGGAAGAAGAAGGCTAAAACTCCAAGTTGAGCTAATAGTACAATAACCATTAGCGAAATTGAAATTATGAGAACTGTAATTGGACCCACTTTTATGCCTTCACTTGAATCAGCAAAGAACCGGATAAGTCCTGCTCCGGCCGCAGGCATTGGACCTTCAGATTGTCGTTTCTTTTTTGATTTTGGCATACAATCACGATATTGTAATTGTGTGGGATTCTTAAATCCTATCTGTTTTTAAGGTTTCTTGAATTAACAATCATCTCTGTCTAGTTGAAAATTCATGGGTAGATTATGATGATTCCAGATGACCCCCGTTCAGCTTATGATAGGATTTTCTCACTCCTAGAAAAGCACCATTCTTGGATGCGGGATACTATCAATCTAATTGCCTCTGAGAATGTTCACTCCCCCGCAGTTCGTGAAGCAATGCAAGTGGATTTCAGTGATCGCTATGCGGAGGGTTGGCCTGGTGAACGGGTATACGCTGGGACGAAATACATTGATGAGGTTGAGATTTTAGGTAACGAACTTACAAAAGAGCTGTTCCGAGCGGATTTTGCTGACGTTCGACCAATTAGTGGAGTACTAGCAAATCTAAGTATCCTCACAGCGTTTACTGAACCAGGCGACCGAATGATGTGTTTATCAATTCCGACTGGCGGTCATATTTCATCGGCTCGTCATCGTTTATGGGGTACAGCAGGTCGTGTGCGAGGCCTAAAGGTTCAGTATTTCAAGTATGATGAATATGAGTTGAATATTGATGTTGATGCGACGATTCGGAAAATTGAACGTTTAAAGCAAAAAGGCAAGCATATTGACCTATTTATGTTTGGGGCATCAGTGTTTCCGTTTCCTCAACCAATAGATGAGATTTCACAGGTTGCAAAGGAAAACGGTTCTTATGTGAACTATGATGCAGCGCATGTAGCGGGATTAGTTGCTTCCGATAATTTCCAAGATCCTCTTCGAGAAGGCGCAGATAGTCTCACATTCAGCACGCACAAAACTCTTCCAGGTCCTCAAGGAGGATGTATTGTTGCACATAAGCAATTTGCTGATCGCATTAAACGGGGTGTCTTTCCAGCACTCCATAGTAATCATCATCTACACCACGTTGCCGCGAAAGCTGTTGTGATGGCTGAAATGTTAGCATTTGGAAAAGAGTATAGCCAGCAAATCATTAAGAACGCTCAAGCCCTTGGACAAGCCTTATCAGAAGAAGGATTCAAGGTTCTTGCAGAACATAAGGGATTTACAAAATCACACGTTCTATTAATTGAAGTGGCAGATACCCCGCTTCGAAATGGACGCGCTGTAGAAGAGAAATTAGAAGCCGCAAATATCATCATCAACCGGAATCTACTTCCATGGGACAAACGCTTTGGTCGCGATTATATCCGCCCAGGTGGCATACGATTGGGGACTAGCGAAGTTACTCGGCTTGGTATGAAAGAACCGGAGATGAAACAAATAGCTGAATTCATGCGTAGAATTGTGTTTAACCAAGAAGCTTCAAACAAGGTTGCTAAAGATGTGGCTCAGTTTCGTAAAGAGTTTCAAAAGGTCTTTTACGCATTTGATACGACACGCGATGCTTATGATTATATCAAAATGCGATGAAAATCAGATTAGCAACCCTTTTTAACCGTCTGCGCCCAATAACTTAAGGTTTTCAATATCATACTGTTTTGTCAATGATATTGCGCCTCGAGAGGCATTACTATGAAAGTCAAAGAAGTGATGAAAACGGAATTTGCTCAGGCATCAGTTCCTGGTACTCGTGACACTGTACTCCAGATTATGTCAGATTATGGAAAAACAGCTATTCCTTTAGTGAAAAAGGATACTCAGGAGCTGGCGGGAATGGTATCACGTCTTGACTTGATGCGAAAAGCTGAGGAGGATCAATTAGCGCTATTAATGGATAGAAACCCACCCGTAATCTCTCAGACAAACGACGTTGAAGAGGCAGTTCGAATTCTTTTGGATAAGGGAATCCGACGACTAGCAGTAGTTGATTCAAAACGTCGCCTGAAGGGTATGATTACTGTCCATCAGATAATCCGAAAGATCATAAGCCTACAATATGCTGATGAGCTAATCACACCTTTTGTTGAGCGACAAGTAACGGCGGTTTGGGAGAATACACCTCTGAAAGCCGCGTATACAATTATGCGATTGGCTGCTACTGATGTTTTGCCTGTTATCTCAGATAAGGGGGACCTTGTGGGAATCATCTCAGTGAGTGATATCATAAACTTAAGTGAGATTGTCCGTGAAAGCAGATCGACATCGTCCGCAGCAAGCGAAGGAACGGATTGGTCTTGGGACGCTACAACTGTGCTCTATATTTCTACAAATGAATTACAGCTTCCAGATAAACCTGTATCAGAAGTGATGATAAGCGGAATCATTACCACTTACGAGCAGGCTACTATTGGTGATGTAACTAAAATCATGCGTCGACATGA
This sequence comes from archaeon, assembly GCA_016550395.1. GTDB lineage: Archaea > Asgardarchaeota > Hermodarchaeia > Hermodarchaeales > Hermodarchaeaceae > Hermodarchaeum. The sequence goes on from JABXGY010000180.1 coordinate 16,335, forward strand.
TATTGATCAGCTCCCAGTCACCACTGCACAAGGTGAGCTAGTTGGTATCATTCGAGACAAAAATTTAATGAAAATTCTTTTACAAAAATCACCATAGCGTGTAATCTGAGTAACGTCATGAAAACCGCTTTAGAGTGGTTTGTTGTTCATCTTCTTCATGAGGAAAGAGCGAATCGATGATTCTGGCTGCCATCTCTAATCGTTGTTGGTAGTATTGGGGTAAATTATATTCTTGAGTAATTTTGGTTGCTAAATCCAAGTATTTAACAATTCCAGCTTTAGTGACGGTTAATACCAATTTTCCTGAACACACGGAACATTTACCAGACAATGGTATTCGCCGATATTTTTCATTACAACTTGTACACCGAAATTGCTGAGTGGAAAAAGCCCGAATATTGCCAAAAATATCAGGAAGGAAATGGGAATCCAAAAGTCTCCTAGCCATGTCTTGGACGTCCACTGCTGCAATTCGACTTCCAATAGCGAATTGTCGTTCAACTTTTTCTTGCATTGTATTCAGTCTCGTATAGGTAGTAATCCGTGGACCATAATTTACATCACAGGTGGGGTGTGAAAACTGCAGACCATAGGACTCTGCTGTGGGAGTAATACGATGGTCAACTACCCGATGTGCCACTAAATCAAAGATACCTTCGACGTCCTTAGGATCTGCAAATTGCATTGTCCGCTCATAGAATTCAAGTGGATAAATCCCATTTCCATCAATGTTATGAGCCTCCGCATCAATTTCCTTTGGAGTTATTGTTACACTGAGAACCAAAGGGGTATCCATCGTACCACCCCGTGAGGTTGGGAGATACTCACGTGAGAAATTAATCATTGGATCAAGAGCAAGCATCACAGCATCCTCATCACCATCACATTGAGCAACGCAAAGCATTGTGTTTTGAGAGATATTATGATAAGCAGGAATTTCTTCGTTCACCGTTTGAACTTCAAGGCAATATGAGGAACTATTTTTATGAGAATATTCAATATTCTTAATTTGATCAGCTATCATCGAGTCACTAATTCTTGAGAGGCTTTGCGACTTGGGGTACCCATCTCTGATTATTTTTTGGGCACATTCGGATTTTTTCTTATGAATCAGCAATAGGTTTGGTAAAATTTGTATGTTCTCTCTTCCGGGAATATTAACGTGATAAAGACCCTTCGTTTCCTTCGGTGGAATTCCAAGTTCATCATATCTTTCTAACACTTTTTGACCAAAGCGCGCACCTTTTACAGGACTAATTCTGGCAAAAATTCCTAAGGTTGAAAATAGGAGGCAATAATCTTCTGCTAGTTTTTGATTACCCGTGTAGAGGGTAGTTCGGCATGAACGGGGGATTATTGATCCGTCCCCATCGATGAGGGCTGAAATAAAATGGAGTTGGTATTGTTTTTTAACAGTGAAAATGAAATTGGGTATTCGTTTATCTAGTGACCTCTTTCCCATTTTCCAAGCGTAGGCTAATAAATAAGCATGAATACGATTTGAATGAACAAGTTGATGATTATCTTGCGAGTAGTAAGGTTTCGAGCCAAGAACCTTTTCGATTAGCATCCTTATATGATTACGAATGTCTCGATTTGGTACACTGAAATTGGTTTGGTAGCAGCTATGTTCATCCCTTATGTACCCTTCAGTGATATAGTATCCTAAAAGTCGACAAAAATCATCTGTAAATGGGATATAAGGAGAAATTGTCTTTGCATCACGCGCCATTGCGATTTTTGATGTGCTTGGGATTTCTTCCCATTTGAACACGCCTTCGCTTTCAAGGACTTCTAAGTGAGATAATGGAATGGATTGGAACCAATCGTAGCTGAAAATATGTTTGTAGGGTTGTTTGGGAAGTCTTGATTGGAAATATCTTCGCCAAGTGTTAGCTATTTTCCAATGACTTAATTTGATTTGAGACTTCATTTTTGTCTTATTTTGTAAAAGACTCATACCAAATTGGTTAAGTTTAGACTTAATCCATTTGGTCGCTTCACGAAGTCTTGTGGCATGTTTAAACTCTTGGAATTTGTTTGTGGAAGGGAGGTTATTAACCAGCTCTTGAAGGATGTTAAATGAGAATATAGAAGAAACCGATGGTATATGATTAGTACATATCACAGGAATATGATCGCCAATTTTCAAATGGAGCGCTTTGACTTTTTCAAGGGTTTTCGTGGTTTTATTCCATTTATAAACGCCATGATCTGGAGTTGTTTTGATAATTCGGCCCGATTGGGTTGTAATTTCAATCCAATTCGTACTTTGACCTTTAATCCAATGTTTAATTGGTTGTAGTATCGGATGTAATTTCTCTGGATCAAAACTAACAGCGAACCAATTATGATATGGATTATCAACTGCAATGGTCCCGAAATCATCAACAATTTTTTGTTTTGTTCGTTGATTAATGAGTTCTTCAACTGTTCTTCCAAGAGGACATCTGAGAAGTCTAGTTTTCTCTGCGTCCCAGATAAGAACCTCTTCACTTCCGTCAATACAGTTGCGTCGTTTGGCTGCATGCCAGAAGGGATGTGCGTAGCATACGCGGAGGGGGGTGAATCCGATGATTCGTCCGATAACGCCTGCGGATGTATGGGGAGCCAGTCCAACTACTAAGTGTCCAAGAAGATCTTCAGGTCCTTTGAGTTCATAATAGGGTTCAAGGTCATAAACTTGGACGAGAAGATCGTCGATAAACTGGGAAACGCGGTAGAGATATTTTGCACAGTCAAAAGGGATAATGATATCCTGTGTTTTGAGTTCGAGAATTTGTTCGTTGGCGTTTAGAGTATTTCCCATCCGGTCGAATTTATATCCTAATTCACACAATTTTTCTGGTGAAACACTAACTTCACATGGTTTAAAATGGGTTAGAGGGGCATCTGTCATGTCAAACCGAATTGTGCCATCTTTATAAACGAAGAGATCATGCCGTGCCCGAAGTATGGCTTTTTCGAGTGGTTCTGGGGTCTTATGTTTACTTACTAACCCTTTCACGCCTTTTACTCGCCCAGGAAGTCTATCACCAAAGCACTTTCGTGCTCGATCCATGTGTTTCTTTAATGGAAGTTCGATTTGACCATATGTATTAGTAGAATTTCCGCATTTTTCACAGGTCGGAGATTTAGTCTGTCGATTACAAGTAGGACACCAGCGGATGGATGTGGTTTCGATTTCACAATCTGGACATACCCGAAGAAAGGTAATTTCTCCACACCGTGGACATAGGCGAATATTAGTTTCGACCCTAATGGAACTCTTTTTCTCAGCTTTCCGAATATCTCTCGTAGCTCCTCCGGCATTTCCCACTGGGAATATACCATGGGGAGGTGGGTCCATCCTTCGGCGTTTCGCTTTTTCAGGACGTCCAATTCGGGCGCCCACATAAAATGTACCTTTAGCATGAATGGGGATTACCCAATTATTTTGCAAATAGGTCAAGACATCGATTGTGTCATCTAGTGGAGAAGAGAATTGACATTTATTCTCACCTAAAAAAAGTGCATGAAGAATGGGAGCAGCTTCCTTAAATGAAATTTTGTTGTTATTTATTTCACAAGGTATACAAAGGGTATCAATGATTTCCGTTACCTCAGGATCCACTGGACCATGGAGTTCGATAACACGCGATTCATTATGTTTAGTCTCAAGTTGGTGTATCCATTTTTCCAATGCCTGTAGTTGTGTAGCTGAAAGGTCTTCCCAGAAATATTGGTATCGTGGATGCAAAGGAGCCCCAATGATGGAGGAGATCGATAAAGCTTGCCATGGATCAGGAAAATTTTGGAAGGGTTCATTTAGTACTCGAGAGAAAGTTTGTTTATCAACACTTTCGAAGAGCTTCTGACGTTGCACCGCAGAAGCTGAGAGAAAAACACTTAGAACCTCTTGAGCCCACCATTCAGGACAATAACCAGCGGGAATAAGTAGATGATTATTCTCACGAAATTCTCCAAATCCAATTAGGAGGTCGCCTAAGAATAGTATCTTAGCAACATAATCGCGAATTTGATTCGCTTCATCAACCGAATCTACTCGAATGATACTCCCATTATGTAATTTGACAATGGGTCCATGAATAGAATCAACAGGCAGTGCAATGCAGCCCTTCCCAGGGCGTTCGATTTTTAGTTGAGTTCCACAAGCGATGTAATTGTCTAGGAGCACCATTGTGGCTGGATGAACTCCGAGAGCTGCTAACCCTGTGTTTCGTGACCGCCCATATCTTATTCGGAACCCACCTTTTCGTGAGGGATATGCTAACGCTGGACGCCCAGCAGGCATGTCCTCTAGATATTTTTCTTCAGGCTGAATTCTATGTTCAATTAGGTCCTCATCCGTTTCGCGAGGGGTTAGGTTTTCCAACCAATCCCACCCTGACAAAGAAAGCTGCGCGACAAGATTGGCTAATTTATGAGTTTTTCCGAGGACACTGTCATTTAGAACAAGAATAGCACCGCCTCGAAGGCGATTGGTTTCTACACCAGGGAGATCTCGGTAACCGGTTACTTCTACTTCAGCTGTTGGTTCACCTGTGACTTCAACAGGAAGATTACGTACTGCAATCCTTACCTCTTCGGGCTTTGATGGATATTGAAGATGAGATTCACGATTATACAAATCGACTTCTTCAACATATCTTTCAATATGGTCAACCGAAGGTTTATACTGGTCTAACCCCAGTTCTTGTCGAACGGCATCAGCAACGATTACGGTCTGCGCTGCCTCCGTACCACCTGCAGCACGAATTGGCCCAGCAAAATAGACAGCTAGATATCGGCTCCCATCTGTATTCGTCTTAATTTTTACAGTGGCAATTCCTTCAATTGGTCCAGCAGTAATTCCTTCAGTCAAAATTGCCAAGGCTGTACGAATAGCTTGTTCGGCTGCTGCTTCAATATCCCATCCGTCGGTTAGTAAACTATGAATAATCTCCCGAGCAATTTCAAATGCCACATTCTGAGCAGGTTCAGTTTCACTTAACTCCCTTATTCGTTCCCCAATACCATGAGGTCCTACTAATCCTTCGACTCGTCCCGCGACATCATCAGCTGGATGCATCTCTACATCTCGTATAGGATCTAGACCTTTACTACGCGCTTTTTTTGCGACTTGCTCTAGCCTTTGAACTTCAGCTCTAATATCCGTAATATAGGATTCTTGATACTCCATTATCCCACCCCCAAACTGAAGAAGACAATGAAAATAATTTCAAAAATTGCTAGAGTGAATGCGATGGCGATTGGGTTTAATAAGTTGTCATTGATTGGCGAGGCGATAAAATCTACAATTACTAATACAATTGCCGCAATAAGCCCATAAATCAAAGGAATACCAATGACATACCATAAAGGAATGAATGCCAAAGACCCGAATAAAAACCCGCCAATTGTTCCTTCAATAGTGCGGTTTCCTTTAATGCGATGTCGTCCAAATTTCAAGCCGATTATTGCAGCAGCCCCATCTCCAACAGCAGCAACGAGAACAGCGCTAACAGCTAACCATCCTGAAAGCATCCAGTTAAGTTGCAACCCAAACCACATTAAGAGAAGGTTGCTGATGAAGTAAAGTGACAGAAAAGCGAACATAGTACCAACAGCGAAGTATACACTCGCACCGAGGCGGGTACGTTCTTTGGGTCGCATGACTCGATCAGTAATACGTCTAAAGGGGAAGTAGCCATAGACTCGAATACGTGCGATGTCAAACCCCAGAAAAAAGACTAGGCAGATTCCTGTAAATCCGATAGATAACAGAGGACCGCGTAAAGGTCCAAGAAATTGCACTCCCAACCAGTTGACCAAGGCAACTAAAATCATTAGGGAATGGAAGAGCTTCCGTTGAACTTCAGTGGTAACGACAGGAGTTGCCATTGTCTAACTTGGGGATGGTGGTGCCTCTTATGCGTTTTGACGATACCATCGAATTATAATTTTTTAATTCGTTTCTATTAACTCCGATTAGGAAAAGGCTTTAAAGTGTAATATCTGTCACATCTGCCTATCAGACGCAGGTGACTTTGCTTAATGGCCCATACCACCCGTCAACAAATTATTGTCGGAATGATGGTTATTCTACTGATATTCGTGGTACCTCAAGTAGGTGCAAGTTCTTCAGTAGAAGAAGGGCAAATCACGATTGTAATTGATTTTAGCCACGATCAACTGTTTAGCCCCATAAATCGAAACTTTTCACAAGCTATTGATCACCTCCAAGATTATCCAGAATATTTTGTAAGAATTTTAGAAAAAGGAAAATTAACGGCGGAAAATCTATCTCGTTCTCATATTTTGGTCATCCCTAATCCAGGCAGAAACTATTCATCATCAGAGCATGAGGTCATCTCAAATTACGTGAATCGAGGCGGTTCTTTGTTTCTGCTAAGTGACTATCAAGTTGATGGAAGGCAGATAGGAAATCCAATAGCGTTGAACGATATTTTACAAAAGCTCCCTGAGGATAGAATCCGTTTTACCACATTCTTAGAGGGGAATAACACACAAGGAGATGCGATTATAGATCCTGTGAATTCTATTGGAATCCCTTACAACATCCAGATAAACGGTTCAGATTTTAATACGAATTTCAATCGTGACCTCCTTGCAATTGAGCTTAAATCCCTCATAATTGCTGCGGGTTCTCTTAGCACTTATATCTCTCCCCTTCTTGTCTCCACAGGAGCTGAGACTTCAACAGCTGTAGCAATTAATGGACGACCCATCAATTACCAACCAGGATGGTTGGCGGCCTTTGAAATTGGAAATTCACGAATTGTGTTATGTACATCAACTACAATGTTTTCTGACACCACTTGTATTGCCACAAATCAGAGTTGGTTTCAATCTATGGATAATTCCTTATTGTGGTCTAATATTTTCAGATGGATGTCTTTTCCCCTACTCCAAGATCCTACATCGATTATGATTTTCTTCGTAGTGTTAGTGTTAGTTGCTGGGTTTGTCGTGTTTGTTTATGTGTTGTGGCTGAAAAAACGTGGACGGTAAAATAAGTTTCGTACAAGCGTTAAGAGCCATCGTGTAATATCACGACGGGCTTTTATTTTCGATTCCTCATCTCCATAACTTGTTGCAATGGGAACCTCGGAGATTATAAACCCAGCCCGTTGAGCATCGATGAGAATCTCCGTTTCAGCTGCAAATCCATCATCACGCACAGGAATCCGTTCTAATACCGTTCTTCTGAAGGCACGATAGCCTGATTGAGAATCTGTCACGGGTATTTTGAAGAACACTCTAAGAGCCTGTGTAGTGATGAGATTGCTTAATTTACGTACAAACGGCATTTTTTCTGATTGAGTTAAATAGCGCGAGCCAACAACAATATCGAATCCTTGTTTAATTTGTGTAAGAAACCGGGGAATGGAATGAGGATTATGTTGAAGATCCCCATCCAAGGTGATTATCACATCATATCGGTGTTTTATTGCAAAGGCAAATCCAGTCCTTAGAGCTGCACCTTTTCCTCGATTTTGGTGATGCCGGAGAACTGTGGCACCTGCATCTTGAGCAACTTGGCCTGTACCATCAGTACTGCCATCATCAACTACTATCACCAGGTCACAATACTTCTTAGAAATTGTTACTACCTGATCAACCGCACGCGATTCTTGATAAGCAGGAATGATGCAACAGACTATCATGTAAACCAGCAATTGATGGGCATTTCAGATTTGGATACGTAGTTGGGTGAAAAATGAAAAACCTTACTATTCCTGAGAAACCCGGGAATTTGGGGTCTTTGAGGTGGTCACAGGTTGGGTTGCACAAATGTCTACAAATTCACCATATGCATCAACGGGTTCTGTTAGAGGCGTAATAGTAATTGTGGCTTGTACATCACAGTTTCCACAATGAACTGTTCCTTGCCCAATATTGCGATTTAGTTCCACACGAACAGCATTTCGTCCACATCTGGGACAATTGAAAATTGATGGAATTGTTCGAACAGGACGCTTGGGAGTTGTTTTTCTTCGTCGCCGACCCATTTGAATACCCTTCATTGCATAAGTTTGATGTTCTATATAACTTCTTGAAATATTAAAACGCCATTACCTTTGGTCTTTTCGTTCGTGAATATCCATCAGCTGTTTAATTGTCTCAAGAGCATTAACCTCTGAGACTTCATTGACCGAGAGTTCTAACTCGTTTGAGAAGTTATTTAGACTAATTCGACCAGATAAATTAACTTCTTTCCCAAGCAGACTATCTTCCACTTGTCGAACTGGTTCATCTTCGTTACCAGATTTTTCTATAAGGCTTTTAGCTTCTTTTCCCCTAATACCAAATAGTTTCTCTGCTGATGTTCCAATGAGACTTGCACGAATATTTTCTGTTCCGTCATCGATGACAATTTTTGCGATTAACCGTGGTTCTGATTGAGAGATATCACCACACTTGGGACAGGATATGGTTGAATTACTGATTGAGACCTTTTTGAAGCAAGTGGGACAAGAATCATAAACTGATTTCTGGTGGATTACCTGCACAATAGTTCCTTTTACTGTAACATAATTCCCTTCAGTAACATTCGCAATAATTTGATGAGCTGCATCGGATTTACTAGTTATAAGGAGAGTATCCGAAGGACTTGAAATCTTTAGGTTTGGTGGATTTCGAATTACTTGTGTTGATTCATTAATGTGAATTTCTAATTCTTGCCGAAGCCCAGAACGGCAACTAGCACCTTCTAATAGAAGTGTTGTTCCTGCCTCCACATCAGTAAGGTTTTCAGCAGCTTGCCCCCATGCAACAGCCCGTACTTTTCCTGTTTTATCAGCGAATGTGAAAACAAGCCGTTTTCCTTCTCTGCCATCACGCCGGGTGAATGTGCTTAAACCTTGGTTCTCTAAGACCGTTACACCAATAGCACCCGTGAAATCACCAGGATTAAGATCCTTAAGGTTTTGTAACTGCGATGGTTTAACAGAGGAAGCTTGATCAGGAGCGGTACTAATTATCTGAATTCGACCACGACGTCCTAAATGTAGTTCGGGTTCATTGTTTCGGTCCAATCGGACATAGCCACTTTCTATTCGAATGCTATCGTTTAATGAGAGTTTGTTAAACCATTCACTTTGTTCATCCCATAATACTAATCTAGTTTGACCAGTGTCATCGTGGATAGCTAAACTTGCTACTGTTCCTTCTGAATCACCACGGCTGAAAGTGGTAACACGATATTTGGCAACCACTTTTACTTCAGTGTGAACATCATTCATTCCCTCAGCAAGTGTGTTTATTTTAGAAAAGGTGACGACTGCATCAGGAAAATCCTTGGAATCAACATCAGGAGGATTAATCATTATTCGACTTCCTCCTCCCAAGTGAATTTCTAATTGATTACGCAGCCCGGTTCTCACTCTACCATTGATAACTCGAAGAATGTCCCCTTCATCAAATTCTTGATCCTCAATAGGTTGTGTGTGTTTATTCCAGAAAGTCACCCTAATGGTTCCTGTTGAGTCATTGCCTAGTATGCTGGCAACTTTGCCTTCGCCTCCTTGTTTCCGTTGAAACGTTCGAACCGGATAAATGCGAAGCACTTTCAGATTTAATGAAACGCCCGTCATTCCCGCAACAAGGTCACGGATAGTTAATTTGAGCTCTGGTGTTAGTTGTCTTTCAAAGAGATCGAGGTCTAACTCACGAGCTACAAGCGATGCAGCGCCCTCATCAGTGACGTAACCGTTCAATTCTTTCTTTTTAGCCTCAATGAGCTTAAGGACCTCATCTTTGGATTTTCCAGATTTGGTCACAATTAAATCCACAATTTCGGCAAGCTTAAGTGACACGCGGAAAAACAACCTCCGATAATAGATTGTTCAATACCACTGGTTTTTACTACCAATGTTTAAAAACCTCTCTTTGAACTTGCTATCTCAGAGGCGCGAAATGTGGTAGAGGACGTATTCCGACAGTTGAATCCTCAACTTTACAAGGAAATCATAAGACTGGGATTTCAAGCCCCTACACCTATACAGGTACGCAGTATTCCCCGCATACTTCGTGGTGAATCCGTTCTACTCATTGCTCCGACTGGTCATGGAAAAACTGAATCGGCGTTTCTTCCTCTAATCCACCGCCTTCTCACAAAGCCCGACAATAAGAAAGGTGTACAGATTCTATGGATTACACCATTACGTGCTTTAAATCGGGACATCTTAAGAAGATTGGTTCTGATTGCTAAGCACCTGAAGATTAGTGTCGAAGTTCGTCACGGTGATACTTCACCTTCAGTACGGCGACGCCAAACACTTAAACCTCCTCAACTATTCATCACGACTCCTGAGACAATTCAAGCCCTCTTAGCAGGAAAGCGTATTCGGGAGCACTTGAAACATGTTCAGTGTGTTATCATAGACGAAATCCACGAACTAGCCGCCAGCAAACGCGGAGTTCAGCTAATGGTAGCATTAGAAAGGCTCCGAGCATTAACAGGTAAGACGTTTCAACGAATTGGACTATCTGCAACTATTGGAAACCCCGACGAAATTAGAAATTTTATGAGTGGAGGAGAACAGATCGGAGTTATTGAATCTCCAGCAACCAAAGATTTTCGTTTTCACATTGAATATGTTCCCTTTTCATATGAAGATGCTGATGAATCCCCACTCGATGGTCCTGCAAAACGGATATGGGAGCTTGTTACTGAACACAAGTCCACGCTGATATTTTGTAATGAAAGACAAACAGCTGAAGCATTAGCTCTTAGATTAGCAAAACTCCATGAGAATGAATTTGGAGTTCACCACGGTTCACTTTCTCGCGAAGCCCGGATTGAAGCTGAAACCCAGTTTAAAGAGGGCATTATTCCCTACTTAGTCTGTACTTCATCATTGGAATTAGGTCTCGATATTGGCACTGTTGATTTGGTAATTCAATTTGGCTCACCCCGTCAGGTTATTCGGTTACTTCAACGAGTTGGAAGATCTGGCCATCAGTTAGATCGAGAGTCGAAGGGGATTATGTTGACTACTCGGTTTGATGATATTTGTGAAAGTCTAGTGGTTGCACAACAAGCCCTTAAAGGTCGGCTTGAAACGCCTCCTATCCATTATCTTGCCCTTGATATTCTTGCCCATCAGCTAGTTGGTTTGGCTATTGAATACAAGACCCTTCCTTATCAACGTGCAATTGAGATTATAAAACAAGCAACACCCTATAACGAACTTGAAAAAGACACAATAACGGAAGTCATATACTTCCTTCAAAAAGAGGGGTTGTTAGCAAGAGATGATTTCATACTCAGACCAAGACGTAAGTCTTATGCATATTATTTCGAAAATCTCTCGGTCATTCCAGACATTCCATATCATAGAGTTATGAACATGGCTACTAGCCGACCGATCGGTCGGCTTGATTCAGGGTTTGCCGAAGAATATGGACACACAGGGAATATTCTGGTTCTACGCGGACGTCCATGGGAGGTTGTCAAACAAGACGATGAACAGGTCTATGTTACGGCTATCAATCATACAAAAGGAAGAATCCCGCGATGGAGCGGAGAACTAATTCCAGTATCGAAAAACGTAGCTAAAGGAGTTGCAGATGTCTGGAAAACCATCGCTGACAATCTAGATCATCCGAATTCTATCGATTTCAAAGTTGATTATGATGCCCAAGCACGAGATATTTTATTAAAAACTATCACAAAACAACTTGAACAGGAATTTATTCCAGATAAACAAAGAATTTACATTGAGGTAGGGCATGAACTTGTAGTAATTCATTCTTGCTACGGTACTCGTATTAATCAAACTCTTGGGCGAGTCCTTGCGGGTCTTCTAACTTCACAATTAGGCGTTGAAGTCGCTTTTCATGCTGACCAGTACCGTATTCTTTTCCGCTTTGAACGGGGAGGAGGTTATAAAGTTGGTGAAGCCATTTACGAGGGGCTCCAATCGCTTGATGCTACCCATATGAGTGATTTATTGGATCTTATTTTATTACGATCTCCATACTTTGCTAGACGGTTTGTACACATCGCAGTAAGATTTGGAGTCATTTCCCGAGAGGCTAATCTTCGAAGTACTCAACTACTGAGGATGATGCAATATTTCACTGGAACCCCGATCATTGAAGAGGCACTTAGGGAATTTTACGTTGATAAGCTGTCTCTGGAAGAAACTCAGGATCTCTTGAAGGCAATCCAGAATGGTGAAATTATTTTACAACGATTATTCCGGAAACGACCATCTCCCTTTGCCCGTCAAATTCTTGCACGTTTTGGAGAGTTTCTTGAGCCTGAAGTCCCTGAGGCCTATATCCTTGAGCAAACGAAAAAACGTTTGATTAATCGAAAAGTCAAACTAGTCTGTTTACATTGTGGTCAATGGACAAGTGTACGTACTATAAAGCACCTGGGAGAACATCCCCGTTGCAAGAAATGTGAGTCAAGGTTAGTTGCGGGGGTGTTTCCAACTGATGATCTTTTAGAACGTGCAATCCGTCGTCACAGGGCAGGTGAAAAATTATCACCAGAAGAACAAAAAACACTCCGGAAAGGGCGCGAGAATGCTAATGTAGTATTGGCGTATGGGAAACCTGCGTTAATCGCGATGGCAGGGCGAGGAATTGGACCGACGGTCGTTAAGAGAATTTTAGCGGGAAGTCATGATCGTTCAGAGAGTGAGTTTTTCCGTCTCATCTTAGAAAATGAAAAGCAGTTTATCCGAACACGCGAATGGTGGACCGAACCAAAATCCCAATAGAAGAAGGATATCACTGAATTATTGTTCCTCGCGACCACTAAGAAGATGATACGCTAAGATAAGAAACCCACTAATAATTGCTAATCCGAGGGCCACAAGATAGTAAATCTGGTATATTAGACTCATGGGGAGAACCGTTCTGCCAAATCCCTTAGCAAGTTTAAAACTTTTACTCAATACTCCGCTTCTTGTCTTTTCGAGTTGGTTGAGGTTCAGGAATTGCTTCCCATTCATTACGGAGTGTATCATACATCATGTCATCCACGCGAATTTCAGAAAACACCCCAAGAACCTCGGCGAGAATTTTTGCAAGGATATGATAACAAAGATCAGCGCTGCGTTTCACAATTACATTGATATAAAAATCGTCACAATCACAATAAACATCAGATAAAACGCGGTAGTCCCTTGCCTTACCAACAACAATCCAGGCTTCTCTTCCACTCGGTTCAAAAATGTATTTTTTCACTAAGTCATTAGCTACTGCTTGAAGAGCTTTCCAAAATCGATCTCCGAAAAATTGAGAAAGCACAACAAGTTCTGAACCCGCAATACCTTGCTTTTTTCGAATGACTTGAATTACACTACTAATTTCGTCTTTCATTGTCACACCCTTCTCTTATCATAAAGAAAAAAATACCTATCAAGTAAATACTCAGGGGATATTATGCATTTGGAACTGATAAAGAACGAACCTGCCTTATTACTTCAGGAAAAATCACGCCGTATCCTTGTCGTCGCAGATTTGCATATCGGATACGAGCGCACGCTCTTTAAACGGGATCAATATTCAGCAAACCTTGCAGAACGGATTATTCAACGTTTTGAACAATTGGTTGCCAACGTCAAACCAAGTGAAGTGATTATTTTAGGTGACTTAAAACACTCAATTCGTGATTTTTCTCTACAAGAATTTCACAAGGTTGCCGTACTATTAAATCGAATTCAAAAAAAGGCAACATTAACCATAGTACGGGGGAACCATGATGCTGATATAGAATTAGTTGTCCCCGATGATACCCAGATTATCCCCGCCTCCGGTTTCAAACTTACCTTTGATTCCCAGAAAGTATATCTTATTCATGGTCATGCTCAACCCACACAAGAAATTCTCGATTGTAGTAGTCTGCTAATGGCTCACATTCATCCAGTTATTGCTATTTCATCTCTAAAAAACCGGGTCACTACTCATCGGGTTTGGGTAAAAACAAAATGGAAACTAACCATAGTTGATGCAATGAAGCAATGGTTGGGTAAAGCAACTGTTAACTCAAGTGGGGCAGATGTTGAACAGTTGCTTAATATGAGAGTGCTAATATTGCCAGCTTTTCTTGATTTACTTAGAGGGCACATCCTCAATAGTGTGGTTGTAGAAAATCATCTGGGAACCCCCCTGTTTCGACACCTTTCAATGAATAATGCGGAAATCGTTCTGCTTGATCATACGCCATTAGGAAGACTCGAAGATCTTCAACAGAGAGGAGAAACCAGGGAAGAAAAATTTTAATCAGTATTTGACGGTAGACTGCAATACTGGGTCGATGGTCTAGATAACCGAAAAATTCACTTTTTCGGGCTAGCATGGTATAAGTGAATGGACTAGTTCCTTCTAACTGCCAAAGATTCGCGGTTCGGGACTGTTCGGTTAGTTTATACCAATAGCGACAATCCGTGAGATCCGGGGTTCAAAGCTAGATGGAAATTGCCATCTTGGGAAAATCCCCGTCGGCCCACCATTTTTCCTCTACTGGAAAGCATTGTTTTTATCATAAAAATTCGTCAAATTCATTAAAAATATAGTATATTTCGTTAAATTGCGTAAAGCACTTAAAGTATGATTGAGTGCGTGTAGCCATGCCTGTGGCGGTACAAACCAGACAGCGTCTTGCTCGACGTATCGCAGGTGAGATTTCATTATCCGAAAACCCAGGTCGTGTTATGCGTAAATGGCGCGAAATGTTTCACATTCCACAAATTCAATTGGCTGAATCATTAATTTATACAGATTCAGAGGGGCGAGAACGAAGTGTGTCTCCATCGGTTATCAGTGATTATGAAAGTGGACGTCGCCAGTCACCGGGTACTAGGACCATTAAACGCTTTGTAGAAGCCATCATTATGTTAGATGAACAAAATGGAGGGCAAATAGTGAATGCCTTTCAACGTTTAATGGGAGTTGAGATACCAACGAATATTATTATTGATATTAGAGAATTTAATCAAAGCGTGAAAGCACAAGATTTCATTGAAAGCATCCGGGGTCAGGTTGTAGCAGGTGAAGACCTTATCGACCGGGAAATACTCGGATACTTGGCGGTAAACACTACAGAAGCACTTGATGTGTTATCTAGCGTTGGATTTCTCAAACTATTTGAAGCAACGGCTGACCGAGCTCTTATTCTTGTCCATGTGTCGACAGGCCGATCGCCGCTCGTTGCTGTGAAAGGGGAGATAAAACCAAGTCTTTTTGTATTACATGGTGTAGAACAAATCGATTATCTTGCAATTGAGCTTGCAAACAGAGAACGGGTTCCCTTAGCGATATCTCGAATGGAATCGATTGAAGCGATGTTACGTAGATTGCACACTCTGCAAAAATCTCCTCTCAACGAAAAAAAAGAGACGAAACAAAATGACTGATAAAATTGCCATAATTGGTGACATCGATACTGTTGTTGGATTTAGGTTAGCAGGTATTCTCAAATCAAATATTCCAACTGATGCTGCATCAACTCGTAGAGCTTTACTCGATTTTTCGCATGATTCTGATGTTTCGATAATAATCATCACTGAACCGTTAGCTGAAGATATCCGAGAGAATATTGAGGAACTTTCTCAGCGTCCATATCCAGTAATTGTGGAAATTCCTGGAAAAAGTGGTCGCCTTGCAGAGAAAGAAAGCCCACTTCGACGCCTAGTCAAACGTGCAATTGGAGTAGAACTAGAAGGATTTTGAAACTGGATAATTACCATAAACTTTTTGTCAATTGAGTATAGCTGATAGTGACACTTGTTAGCAGAGTTTCAAAAAAGGCGGTTGATTATGTCTACACGAACAGGAAATATACAACGAATTGCTGGTCCACTCATCGAAGCAGATGGACTTCTTGGAGTTACTATGTTTGAGGTATGTAGAGTTGGGACAGAGGACTTAATTGGTGAAGTCAATCGAGTCGTAGGTGATCGAGCCTATATTCAAGTTTATGAAGAAACATCTGGATTAAAACCGGGAGAACCGGTTGTTGCTACTGGAACTTCTCTTGACGTTGAACTTGGCCCCGGCTTAGTTGGCTCCATTTTTGATGGCATTCAACGACCACTGCCCAGTATCAAAAATCAGGTCGGAGATTTCATTACACGAGGTGTTACTGCACCACCACTTCCGGAGGAGAAACCATGGACATTTAATCCCACTATTAAAAAAGGCGCAACAGTCACAGCTGGTGATATGATAGGAACAGTACAAGAAACAAGCGTATTTCTTCACCG
This sequence comes from archaeon, assembly GCA_016550395.1. Taxonomy (GTDB): domain Archaea; phylum Asgardarchaeota; class Hermodarchaeia; order Hermodarchaeales; family Hermodarchaeaceae; genus Hermodarchaeum. The sequence goes on from JABXGY010000180.1 coordinate 32,564, forward strand.
CATTCTTGTGCCGCCAGGGATTGAAGGGAAAGTGACGCAGATAGTCAATATCGGTGATTACACTATCAAAGATGTCATTGCACAGATTCAAACCCCTTCAGGTAAAAGTGACATTAAACTAACCCAGCGTTGGCCTGTACGTATTGGGCGACCCTATAAATCAAAAATTAGCACGGAAGTACCGTTATACACAGGTCAAAGGGTCATTGATACATTCTTCCCAGTTGCAAAAGGTGGAACTGGAGCTATTCCTGGGGGATTTGGAACCGGTAAAACGGTTACTCTTCATCAATTATCGAAATGGGCTGATGCTGACATCATCGTCTATGTTGGTTGTGGAGAGAGAGGAAATGAAATGACA
>JABXGY010000181.1 GCA_016550395.1 archaeon
ACTGGTGTACCGGCAATAAGATCGCTTGCATGATTAACTGATACATCATAAATCGCAACCGTTACACCAGTTTCTGATATAAACGACGCACCTTCTAAACGTATTTGATTATAAGTTCCGCCACCTGCAGAATCTAGCACTTCCGTTATTCTAAGATCTTCTGCACTATTTCCTAATATCGAATTATAAACTCTTGCATATCTCCCAACATCTGCACTTGTGAATATTGTGCCCGATGTATAGGTAATTATATCTGGAAACAATGACGAAACCGATCCAACAACATCACGATTTTTCGTCATTACATATGCTTCAGAAATTCTATCAGTTCTATTTGTTGTATCTATCGCATTTTGATTTTCAAATACAAGCTCTGGTTCATCTGGAGTTCTCTTTGTTGCAAACTTTCTATTTGCCTCAAGCAATCGAACAGTTGACGTATACGTTCGAGACAACGTCGCCAACATATCAACTTGTGCTGGTGAAGCAGGAAGCATTCTGTAATTTATGAGTGCAAGCAAAAGTTTTATTGATTCTGGAAGTCGGGCTGTTGGTAGGAACATATCATTCGCTACCATATCAAGAAGCACATTATTATAATGTGCCATCAATGCAAACGCGCGCTCTAGTTGAATAAAAATCTCGCGCAAATCTTCATTCGTAATTTCAGGAGCATACACTCGAGCCCATCGTCTCAATCGCGCTGCAATTTGTGGAAAGTAAAACCCAGAATACTCGAAGTTCGGAACTCTTAGAATTTCAAGTGCCATTACTTCCTACCTCCAAATCGGATCTCGCGCGATTTCATTTCTTCTAAGTCGGTGTAACGAATTACTGCTGTAAGATTTCCTTTTTCTCTCTCACGATCAGTTGCATCTATAAGAATTCCATTACCACGTCCACGTCTAATAGTTGCAAGTCCTACCCTCTCGAGATCATCGAACAAATCATATACATGAGACTCAAACATTGTTCCGCTCACATTATCATTTATATCAAAAATAGTTTCTTCTCGCGGTGTAAGTTGTTGATTCCAAGGATTTAGGCTTGATGCCGGACGAACACCAAGCATAATATTCTGCCGAATTATTTCTGGACCTTCCATAGTTTCCATACCACCACGAGGTCCAACCCTCACCGGCAATTTGATTCCCTTAGCCATCACTTCACCTTATGTAACGTCGAAAGAATTGAATCATCGACAGTAGGAAATATTGCACTTGGAGTTCCTGTACTTCCACCTGCTGGACTTGAATGAGTATGTGTATCATACGCGGTCTTCATTCCAGTCAATAAAGCTTTCAATAATGTTCCAAGTGGAATTGGTTGATCTGCAGCTTCACCAATAAATACTGATTGTCCAGCAATAGGTTTCAGTTCAATCTGTCCAGTATTTGTTACGTATATCTCCGAACCAGTTGGATGGATATATTTAAATTCAAGTTTAGCCTCTGTATCATTCATAATAAGAAGATGTCCAGCAGCAGTTTTCCATCCTCGAATATTAGGATACTCCCCAGGTATCCGAAATTCCACTGGTACAGTCCCATCTGGATAGAGAGTACATTGCCATTTGGGTTCTAATCCTTGAACTTCGGAATCTTCTTCCTCTTCTATTTCAACTTCTACTTGAGCACCAATATTTGGAACAAAGAACCATCCGGCAAGCATACCAGAATCGGTGAATGGAAACTTAGGGTCTATCCACTCGAGTACATCACCTGTAACAATCGTTGGACATTCAACTGTCAAACGACCTTGCATATCAGGATCGTTATTATCAGTTACAGTACCAGTATGTTTTGATTTACGTGGCATTGTCTAACCGTTAGACTTCCGGAACCATTTCCCCAAGAGCATTTGAGTCAACCGTCAACAAATTACTATCCGGTGTAACTGGTGCTTCCATGAAGTCGACGACTCGATATCCAGAAAATGTTGATGTATATATAGAACGAGATTTCATAGAGTGTGTTGATTTCGTAATAAAGAAATTTCCACTTACTCTACCTATCCCATCAATCGAATGTTTTTGACGGGCTCTCATTTCTGGAAGTCCAATTATGGTATCACCTTCTATCTGACAAAAATCTGTCGCATGTCGATACCAAAACGCCATCAACCATCTACGTGCATCATCCATATCTGTAAATGGCCTATTCGCAATTGTCTGAACACGTTGACCATGAATGGTAAGTGTAACTTCCGGTCCATTCCCAAGTGGTTCTGGAATTGTTGCCGGTCCATCTGGACCACGAAACTCGGGAGAATATGGATTTACACTATCCATCGACACACGTAATCGTTGTTCTCTTCCAGACCTTGGATCAACAAATGATAAATCAATTTCTGTTTTTTGTCCCCTCATGGAAATTCGAGGTTTTACTTTACCAAGTGAAGACGCATCACCAGCATTATACTGAAAAGTATATGCTACATCTTGTGGAACATTTTGTGGCGGTCCCCAATAACCAATCCACCGTTTAGATTCATAATGAAAAAATACAAACACAATATGTCCATGGGCTTTAGCAAGTTTCTTTATGAATTCCCAATCTGATGTGCCAGACTTCTGAACAACACGACGACCGCCAGTTCGTTCTTGTCGTTGTGAAGTAGTTGTTTGTGCAAATAAACGTGCTTCAATTGTTTCTAATCCCTGTAAATTTAATTCCGGTAAATCATCTGCAACAGTTTGTCCAGGTGTACGCCGTGTTAATCCAAGTTCTTCTTCGCGTTGTAATCTTCGAGCTTGTTCACCTGGATCATTAGATATATGACTACTATTTATTTCGGTAAGTTCATTTTCTACTGTTCTATTCGTTCCACGTGCTCGCTGGTTTGTAGCTTCTGTATATGGAACTACCCCATATGACCAAAATATTTTTTCAACTATTTCATCATCTCGAAGTTCTCTCCAAACCTTGCCAGAATTCCGTCTACGACGAGGTATTCTTGCTTGTCTCCAATTTGTAGTTCGAGCTGTGTTACCAACATTAGAACTAGATGATGGTTCATCAAGCACAACAGAACGCGCTGGTCTATTACCAAGATCTAAACTTGCAGGTTGTTGTGTACCAGCCACTGTCACAGATGGTGCTGGTGGTTGTCCGCTAACTGTACCTTGCCTATTTCTTTGATCCCGTTCTTCTGGTGTACCAGCTACATGTGTACCACCAACTCGTTGTTGTCGTTGTGTTGATTGTGAATTTGTTTGAGTATGTCGTTCAAACCATGCAGTACCTTCTGGTACTATTTCGGCACGAGCTTCTTCCATCATAAAATATGCTATATCATAAAGTGTTACATTGATTGCTGGAATTCCACTACTCGGAAATTCTGGTTCTAATTCTGTAATAATAGCTCGTCCCATATAATCAGGTGTAAATCCATCATATCCCATCCACAAATCAACACTGTTACCTTCAGCGAACAAACGACTATCATGTAATCGTAAATCAGGATTCTGAACTTTCAATGTCATTGCACTAGCTTGACAATCATTCTCATCCCAAGTCACTTCTGAAATTATCAATCCTTCAAGATCATAACTTCCTTCATGAACACTCGATTCTGCAGAAAATAAAACTTGGTCGGATTGATCAGATATTTCAACTCGAAAAAATGGAGCGATCTGATTACCATATTTCTCTGCTAAACTTCTATCATCATGCTGATAGAGAGTCCCTATTTCAGCAGCATCATATCGAACAAGATCTACCACGATTACCTCCGAGGTATGACCGCAGTTTTCAATCCACGAAGAGAAAAGAAATATCGACGATTATCTGAAGCAGCCTGATTATTCTCATCGAAAATATGACATTGTGGTTTAATTGGTTTTGTATCAAGATCACGACGAGGATATAATTTTATTATTTCATTCCTTGCAAGGTCAGCTATTCCTCTTGGTGCCCACTTCTCCATAGGAAATCTTGGGTTCTGTTGACGCAATGGAATACCAAGCATAGGATCGCCCCAACGACGATACGCTATCATCTCATAAGTTTCACCATCTCGTATTGTATGTGTTGGCGTGCGCGCAATTGGTGAAGTTGTCACGCGAGTAACTTGAAATGGAACATATCGTTTCAATGTAATATTAAGTGATACTCCACGAAGCGATCCATCCGGACGAATCTCATCATAATTCACACCGCCAAGTGATTGAACAATGCATTTCATTCCACCAGGAATCGCATCGCCCCAGTAAAATCTAGCAAGTGGTGGTCGTTTCAATGGCTCATGCGATTTGTTACACATGAGCTTGAGCAACTCAAATTTTTCTGTTGCTGTAAAATCTTCACTATGTTCAGAAAATAATCGCGCTTGAAATGAGAGTGACTCTACTGAACCACCTACCCACTGAACCAATGGATGTGACCGACTAAACCCACTTGCTTCTGGAACTTCAGCACTAATGTTATGACTGAACTGCTGCGGTGTAAATTGCCCTGTGATACGAGTACCCTCGATAAGCCCACCAGTATCTACACTTTCAAGAAGCAACAAATGCCAAAGTATGGCATCCCTTGCTCTATCTAAAATTCCTTCACCAGCAGCAAACGAAACAAAAGGATCTGGAATTGCAGCAGCCATGTTATCCTCTGTCTAACCGTTAGACTCTAACCAACGCGTTCAGTAAATCCAGTCTCTCTCATGGTTCTACGTTGTTCAGGTGCAAAACTAGCACCACTTCTCTCGAGATGTCGAATATGTGCTCGTCCAACTGCTCTTGCTATCTCGGTACCATCAATCACCAATGGAACCTCTACAGTAACTTCACTAGCCCCTCCTCCGTGTGAAGAGATCATCGGACCAGTCATTGTACGATCTCCTACCCCCTCCCCCATGGCTGGACCTACCATCGCCCCACGGCGTGCTGAAACCGCTCTAGCAAGATGTTCACGAGAAACTATTACATCGCCTGCAGATGCACGAACTAATCCACTCCCACCAATATACGCATCTTGAACAAGTGGTATAGATTGTTCAGCTCTTGTTCCAGGCGCATCTATACCAAGTGCAATTTCATCAAGTGCAGTTCTGGCTCTTTCTGCAGCACTTTCGAGTCCTCCCAATTGTGTTGCAGTTTGATCCATACCGCGTATCATACGACTTTGTTCAGTCCAACCACTAACACCAGCAGTCATTCTTGCAGCTTCTCTACGAACATCCGCTTCACCTCGAGCAACCATTGGTCGTTGCAATCGCATAATTTCTGAAGAAATCCCTGCTATTTGACCAGCGCCTACTCTACCACGAAGATATTGTTGAACTCCACGTTCGCTTTGTATTCCTCTCGCATACATAAGTGTGGCCATACGAACCATTGATTGTTGTCGTTCTTGCAATGCTGCCATTGCACGTAATTCTTCATCAGATCTACTTCTATATTGTTCTAATCCACTTTCTCTCATTCGTTCGTATCTACGTTGTATTTGTTCTTCTGCTTGTCCAAATTCGCGCCTAGCAGCAGCTTCTTGTCTATTTGTTAAAGCATCATGTTCTCGCCAAGCCTGTTGAATAGCACCTGCTAATTCAACATATTGTGCGGCTAAATGTCCAACAACTGGGATGCTACGAACAGTTTCAGCATGTGCGGCAACTGTACCTCTTCTTATTTGTTCTAACTCACGGGTCATACCTTGTTGTGCAATTATATGATTCTGAAGTGCTGTAGTTGCCCTGCCAGCTATTTCAACACCTAATGCTGCAACTGCAAGCATTGCCAGTCTTGCACCAATTCCGGCATGTCGCATCATCAAAGTATTACGAAGAAGATGTCCACTAAATGTCATCAATGACTGACCAGCACCACTAACTGCTGAAATTAATCCTCCTCTACCAACAACCATATAAAATCCAACTGCTGCTAATGTTGCTCTTGGGAAATTATTTACAAGCCACATTATTCCACGTGCAAGCATTCCCAAAAATTTAATTAATTCCGCAATATTCACAAACAATTCACGATATCTTTGACCAGATTCTCTAACCTCCGGGCTCAATGCTTCCCACTCTCGTCGTTGCGCTGCTGTCATATTCTCAAGATTTCCAGACAATCGGATTGCAGCAGCAACCTGTCTTATATGAGTACCAAACCCCTCCCCTGTTTCATCCATTGCACCAAATAGAATCTCACCAAACGCAATACCTAAATCAGTAATGCCCTGACGAAGTTGCTCGACTTGAAATCCAAACGAGCGTGTTCGTTCTTGTGCCTGTCGATCAAGAATAGTTCCTTCCATTACATCTTCTTCACCAAGTCTTGCACTAATTGCTCTAAAACGATCTCCAGCTTCAGACAACTCACTGATTGCGGAACCAGCAGCCATTGCACGCCTACCAAACAATCTAGTTACAGCAGTATTACGAGCAAAATCACTCGGTAATCTTCTAAACAAATCACCAAGATTTGACATACCATCGCCCATAGAACGTATTTGACCAGTCGAATCATAAAATACTTCGTGTAATTCTTGTCCACGTATTCCAAATTGTTCAAAGAAATCAAGTGTCGTTTGCGATGGTGTATGCAATGCAGCGATAGCACCACGAAGACGAGTACCGGCAGTGGTAGAACGAAGACCAACTGAAGAAAGGGCAGCAAGCGCAGACATAACATCTTGCGACTCAAAACCCAATGTTGATAACTCACCGCCAGCATATCGAAATGCTTGCTGCAAACTTTCAATATCCGTTGACGCCATATTCGCGGCAACTGCTAACTGTGTTGACATTCGACGTGCAAAATGTTGCGCCTCTTCACCGCTACGCGCAGCTTCCATTCTAAACATATTCATCGTATCAGTGAGGAACCGCGTAGCATTTGCAGTATCCATATCGGCGACTCGCGCCAACTGCATTGCTGTTCCAAATACTCTCATAGATCGATGAGTACCAAGACCAGTTTGAAGCATTGTCATCATAGCTTCATTGGACTCGGTAAGCGAATAACCAAGACGCCGGCCAACCATATCTGCATGTTGACCAACAACCGCACTTACCGCTCGATAATTTGGAAGTTGAGCAGCAAGAGTTGTACGGATTCGTGATTGGGCTATGGTATATTCACCATAAGCATTAACTACACGACGCGCGGCCATACCTACAGCAACTAGCGCGGCGCCTGTTCCGGCTAAAGCAGAAGTCATTCCAAGCATGCCGGCGCGTAAACGTCCAGACATACTTAAAACACGTCCCATGCTAGCGGCAACTCTTCTATTATCAGCAGCCGCTTTCGCAGCCCCCAACATTTTAAATATGCCGCTATATGTACCTTTGCCCTCGGCCATTATTTTGCTCCGCGCTTAGCTTCCTTATAAATATCATAGAAAGCATCTACTAAATAAAGTCGCTCAGTACGAGTCAAATTTTCAAGGCCGAAAGTTACCGAACCGTTTGAGATGTACGCTATTTGCGCTGCTTCTTTGAGCGCTTCCTTCGACGTCTGGATGTATAAGAACGAGCGAAAAAATTTTCGTAAGTCCAATCCAACTCAAAATAAAACTCTTCGCCGCAAATGGGGCATTCACCTTCAATAAACCAACGAGGTCCACCAAGAACTTGATCCATTGCCTCTCGACAAATCTCAAGATCTGGTTTCGACATCTGTTTAAGTTGAAGTTCGGACATCAATGCGCCACGTTCTAGACCAACAATCTCAACAACCGAATTGATTAGCATGGCGCCAAACATCTCAATTGAATTAGGATTGCCGGTTGAAAGTGGTTCGCTCATCATATTCCATTTCGTTGGTCGTATGATGAGTGTATCACGATGACTACCACCCATTTCAAATCCATTTTCCAACTTGATTTTTTTCTCAAATTTTTCAATGGATTCAAAACAAACAACACCAAGTGTTGATACATCTGCGGTATACATGAAGGAGTGTGCATCTGACACACACCTTATGCCTTTGAGTTGTAAATCCTTCCCACTCGAAATCAATCGAAGGTATGCGTACATGTAAAAGATATCCGCTGCAAACATCTCATTAAAAATGAGAAGTCGTTTCTCTAGCGGCATCTTACTAATTTCATACTGTGCAATTTTCGTCACAGTATTGGCAAGCACTACACCAATATAACTACCGACATCGATGTTATTCCTTCGCTTCGCCCAATCTTTACCAATCTTCCGTTCTATCTCCCACGAAAGTGGGATAAGATCAAAAGATTTTTCAAGAGCACCATTTATCTCAACACCGATTGGTAGTCGTTTTCCAAGTTCGGCTATGGTTGGTAGTTCAGTTCGTCCACCACATTCCGGACATGTTTCAACACCAACAGGAACGTCGGCATCACATGTCTCACAGACCATGGTTTCGATTGTATCGATTTCATCAGTATTTGACAGAAGGTCAAACAGACTAGGACTGAGCTGAGATTCATTCATGGCAATTACTCCAAATACACCTCTCGGTGCTTGTAAGTAAGTTAAAAGGCGCTACAAGGGAAGGATCGCATCGCCTTTGAAGGTCCACTCAACTACATGGAGTTCACCTTCATTATTCATATCAAGATCACCAGTCTTCATCTTGCAAGGGAAAATTCCCTGTAACAAAAACATCTTGATAAGAAATCCGGAGATTGATTTTGTCATCAACGTCCCCGTCTTCTTATAAAGAATCGACACTGGATCTTGACTATCTTTATACCACCGTTCCATTGCCTTAACTTGGAGCACGTGATGCAATGGAAGCGTTGCCGTAAACTCGATTGTCTTTGTGTGACCACCAGAAGCTGCAGTACGATCCGGAAGATCAACTGCTTCTAGTTCTTCCTCAATTCCACTAATAGTTGTGAACAGCAGCGGTGGCATCATCGCTATTCTCAGTTCATAATTATTAAGTGGAATGTGGTCGGGGTTCAACACGCCTTTCATTTTTGCCTCCTAATTACACCAGTCCCAAGCGCGAGTATTCCCGACTATCCTACTCCTCGGCCTCGAAATAAACCTCTTGGCCACTGACATTGACATCGGCACCATTCGCGACAGTTATACTTCCGTTCGCATTAATGGTAACGCCAACATCTGCTGCAGTGCTGGATAGATAATTTGCACCATCCATCCCCTTCAATCCGGTGAACTTGATGCCCCATACGCCACCAGTTGCGAAGAACTTGAGCGTTTTTGGCGTAAAAGGAAGCCGTACTGTGACATCCGCTGCAGCCCCAAGAAAAGAACCATGATGTACATTGCGACCTGGAGAACTCATCTCTTCACTCCTTCGTCTAACGGTTAGACAGTATCAGTTTACATCCTTCACAGATAAGAAGTCTACCCAACTCCTTCTGTGAGACCCATTGCACCGATGGAGATTTTGAGTCGCTCCACCGTATCGGCAAATCGCAGCGAGATATCGACTATTTGGTCGCCCTGTGCTCTCGTTGCATCTGTATTGTTTTCACTATCCATCTTGATGATGGCAGCGGGATTCGACCCACCTACGAAACTGTTTCCACGAATTGCTCGTTTACGGAATTCCTGCAAGAACATGTCATGTAGTGTTGCAAGAACATCCGCATCCGCTTCTGGGTCATTAATCTGGAAGATTGCCCAATCGAAGTTCTCGAGTAGAACATTGCTATAGTGAGAGAGTTGTTCTCTCTTATGCTTGAAACGAAAGACCGTTGTTTGGTCAAGAGTCCTATCGCCCCATGCAATAATTTCACTACCACCAGTTGACCATCGATACGCATTAATACCAGCAGGATTGAGAAGTTCTTCATTCAACCGTACTGGTCTATCTGGTCGTCCAAGAACCGGAGCGCGAACAACAAGTGGGAGTGTTACATCCACACCAGCTTGTGCCTTGTGATATCCATCATAATCTCGAGCAACTCGTGCTTCTCGACCAAGCTGCATACCAGTCACGGATACGAGTGTTTCACGCGCATCTGAACCAGATACCGCGATTGGATCTCGGATATACATGAACGATGGGAAGAATGTCACCGTCAAGTCAAGTCGACCAAGTGTATTATTCACCCAAGACAGTGCACTTTCTTCAGTCACGTATCCATCTGGAATTTCGACACGATACTGCCAGTTATAGGCAAGTGCCAAATCGCGTGCTTTTTTCTGTAGGTTTACAGCATCCGATGGTTTGGCAATACCAGGAATCGAAACTTTTACAAGACCAAGATTCATAGTCTTGAGTTTCTGCAATGGTGATGTTGCAGACTCGAACAATGGTTCATAATCGCCAGTTACCATACCAGCGACATAACCATCATATCCCGCCCCAAATCTTTCAGGCCATTCAAGTCTATACTCTTCACCACCAGAAAGTGCTCCACCATTTGTCAAATCAGAAGTTGCTGCGACAGTGATTGTCTCACGGTCATTGTCTACAATCGTGTAAACTTCATCAGAACTTGTGTCCGGAATAACTTTACCACCAATGAGTTCGTCAGGGTAGAGTGTACGAATCTCGATTGAAATTGTATCACCATCATTAATGGTACCGGTACCGGAACCAACAGTGACATCAATCATGTATTCATCCATCGTGATTGCGGCACCAATCGCACCAACATATTCACGATCTCCAAGACTTGTCGTAAACCGAATATCGGTTTCTGTATTCTCAACAGTTCCAGTCAATGTTTGCGGCACGACACTCGCACCGATATCATCGACCGTCAACGTTGGTACCCAATCTCCAGAGGTTGACGATACTGCGAAGATAAATGGATCTGCCAGTGTAAGCACTGTTGACGTGAGGGTCTTAGACTCCCCGTACCTATTCGCAGGGCGAGAAGTCGCAGCCAACCGGTTTCCGGTAAATGCATCGGTAATCCTCACAATATCATTGTTTGGATCATCATTGATGACATCAACCCAATATCTCGGGTCAGCATCATTCATCACAAGTTCTTCATAATCGAGATACACATCACCATCGACAAGGAACTGTGCGCCAAATGTGCTAGCCGGATCGAGTGTTCCATCTTTCCAAACAACAGAAAGTCGTTTCTCTTCACCTCGTGCATTCAAATTGTCACGATAAATCGTTACCGCAAGGTCAGATGGTGGACCGGCGGCTGCCCAATCTGCTGCAATATCTTCATCTGCTGCAACTGTAAACAATCCAGCGGATGTGTGACTTACTACTGTGTATGTTTTTCCAGTAATGCCATGAACGTGAATCGTGGCACCTTTGTATTCGTCACGCTTTACTGATTTATTTGCGAGTGCAGTACCAGCAGCATCTGCAAGTTGTAGTTGATTTGCGGTTGGGAAATCTTGTGCAGGCGTACCAGAAATCAATCCAAGAAGTGTTTCCCGTTGGCCGGCCCAGCGTCCACCATTTTCAGCTTCTGCATAACCGAGATATACTGGAGACGCTTCTCGGTTATAAATCTTGACTGTTGCTTTATCCGGAGTGTCATCATTCGTCGCATCATCCGTCTTCGGTACAATACGAAGATTGACCTGATACCCAGCACCTTCAGAGTGGGTATAGAACTCTTGTGAAGCGCGAGGAGCTTCCAAACTCGCAAAAGATGATGCAGCAAAATCTGCAGGGTCAAGTATCCCACCCATCTTTCGCATATTGGATTTCAAAGAGGGGCAGATAGTAATATCATCTTCTGCTCCTCTTTCAAATACTCCAGCAAACACTGTTGAACCAAGCGTTGCAGGAATAATATTTCGCTCTGGTTCACGTTCACGTACTTGAGTGCCGGCACCCCTAATTGGTCCAAAGATCCGGTCGGCCATATCCGCGCCTCCTACTCCGTCAATTCAACAGTTCTTGTCCATTGTACAGGACCACCGTCAGCATGTGTACTAACAATAATCCTCGAGCCACCCTTGACCGGATCTTCATGTGCCGGTGCTGGCTCTTTAAACACGAAGTTCAGTGACGTTACTGCCTTCGCGTCCGAACTCACGAATGGTAGGCGAATATCTTGTATCGAAAAGCGAGTCCAAAAAGCACGTTCATCAGACCTTCCGGGTGAACTCATATCCCGGAATTCCTTTTCGAGATACATTCTATAATACTCATCCAATCCTGTCGACCTAAGAAGTTGGTTGTCTTCAAAGTATTCCAGGACTCGACTTATCAAACGTATCTCATCAACTGCACTTGCCGTTAATCCATGAAGTCGGAATTCTACTGATGTTCTCCACGGACTATCAACAACT
>JABXGY010000182.1 GCA_016550395.1 archaeon
CATGAAGCCTTTGTGCCACAGATAGTATCGCCGCAGCTGAAGATGACAAACCAAAGATTTCATTTTCTGATAACCAAACACCAGCACTGGATATTGGATATCCATCTTTCTGAACTAATACAGAATTCTCTACTCCGGGGACCGCTTTGATATGCTGTAAATGAAGACTAAACTGTTCCAGCATTTTACTTGGCACTATCAGCAAGCTCCACAGATTGGACGAGTTTACTCTATAAAAACCAACAAAATGTAATCAAACTAAAGATATGGTGCGGGGGGTGGGATTCGAACCCACGAAGGTCTACACCACAGGAGCCTCAGTCCTGCCCCTTTAATCGGAACCGCTAAAATAGATTCCTTAGACCATGCTCGGGTACCCCCGCACTCAATGGGCAAGCATCCCGTCACGTACTTGTCTTTTTAAACTTTATCAACTATTTTGGCGCCAATTCGTGGTCATTAACGGGGAATGTTCATTGCCTTGTAATTTCACTCACTAAATGGTTTAAAATCGATGGTTTTCGGCTGCTTTTGCTCCTGTACTAGGTAATACTAGTATTGTGTCCGTATTTTTTGATTTAGAGCATTTATAGGGCTGGATTCAACTGTTTTTTTCTAGCTATGGGGTAATTATTCACTGCCGGTAATACCTGGATAATACTAGCATATTTTCATGGAAACATGTAGGTATGCTTCTGATTGAAATGAAGCTAATAACAGTTAATCTTCCCGAAGCGTACGTCAACGGAATTGAAAAATTGATTCTCGAAAAACTCTATCCAAACCGAAGCGAAGCCATTCGAATAGCAGTCCGAGATCTGCTGAAACGAGAGCTTTGGAGCCAATCAACTCCTCAAATAAAAGCTAGGTGAATATCAATGAATAGTGGTTTATCAAAACTCGTTCAAGATGCTGCTCAACGTCCAACCAACAAAACTCCAAGATATTCGAAATCAGGCGCTAGAATAATGGTTGCTGGTATTGGAGGTGGAGGGAATAATACCATTAACAGACTAGTTCAAATAGGAATACAAGGAGCCGAGTGTGTTGCTGTAAACACGGATCAACAACATCTAGACCACGTCCAAGCCCATTTGAAAATACTCATCGGAAAAACAATTACTAGAGGATTGGGTACTGGCGGGTTTCCTGAATTAGGTGCTGCTGCAGCAGAAGAATCTCGTCAGGATCTAATAAATCTACTTCGCGGGGTTGACTTGTTGTTTATAGCAGCTGGGCTAGGAGGAGGAACTGGTACAGGTGCAGCACCGGTAATTGCTGAAATTGCGAAACAAAACGGCGCAATTGTTGTGTGTACAGTCACTACACCGTTCACAATCGAAGGAGCTAGAATTAACAAAGCACACCGAGGGCTACAGCGATTGCGAAGATATGCAGATACCGTCATAGTAATAGATAATAACAAACTCCTCGAGATTGCTCGTGATCTTCCAATTGATGAAGCTTTTAGTGTTGCAGATGAAATCTTAGCTAGTATGGTGAAAGGAGTAACTGAAACTATTAGTTTACCCAGTCTAATCAATCTCGATTTTGCTGATGTTCGAAGTGTTCTAGCTGGAGGTGGTGTAGCCCTAGTCGGGTTGGGAGAAGCAGCCCCATCAGAGAACAAAGGGTTTGACAGGATATCCGAAGCTGTGAAAAATGCGCTTCATTCTCCATTATTAGGTGATCTCAGTGTTAAAGGGGCGACAGGTGCATTAATCCATGTTATTGGTGGGCCTGACTTAAGTTTAGAGGAGGCTACTCGTGTAGCTGATGTCGTGACACGTCAAATGCGGCATGATGCTAGGATAATTTGGGGTGCTCGAATTATTTCGGATTTTGCTGGTTATGTGAGAGTTTTGCTGATAGTGACTGGATTAGAAGGTAACTCAGCTGTACTACCTGGTTTTCGGGGCAACATCGAAATCTTTGAAGATGTTGATTGGAATTCATTACAATTGTATCGATTAGATTCAACGACTAGTGGTACGGATCAAGAGGAGAGTTCGCCAGCTATGATATCACGGGTCGGAAACGTGGAACATATACTCTCCATGGAAACTGGATCCAATGGTTCAGCTGAAAGTCCGCCGAATGGTAACCAACAATCACCGCCCTCGTTGGCTGAATTTCACTCAGGAATCGTAGGAAATGAGCCTCTGCAGGGGCTTGGTTTGAAAAAATTAGAATCAGTATCAGATGCAAGCTCTTAGATTCTTATAATCTTCGAAGTTCACTACCCTCCAATCCAACCAAGGAATGCCTGTCTTACTTGATCTAGCTGTATTAGAATTGACTGGAATAGACCTTGTGACCAACCCATAACATCAAGGATTACAGTAATCAAAATTGTGATAGTCAGAATTGCGAGTCCTAAGAGTAATCCTTCTTCAACTAGTGGAGATCCTCGTCTGTTTCGAAGAAAATCTACTAAGACCTTAAAAATCCTCATCTTATTTCTCACTAAGCAGTTTATGTTTGCTTATTTAAGCCCCACAATTATATGAGAATCATAAGAAGATGAGCTACTAGAACGTATGTGCAACCAAATGATACTAAACAGAGTAATGCAATACGCAGTGATCCTCCAACAGTCTGATTAAGTCGATATCCTGTGACTATTACTGTCAATAATGATGTAAGAAAAATTTGAATGGCAATGGTAGTTGGATATACCAAAACTGAGCGGGAAAAAAGTTCATCGTAAAATGCAAAAGTTAGTATCGGAGCAAGAGCTGCAATCATTCCGATTACTATCGAGGATACAAGAGAAAGCGCCATAACCTTTACTTTTTGGCTTTTAATCAGGTTTTCTCTATTTTTTGTCATCGTACTGTTTCTTCTTACTTGTTTAAGGACCTGAAGCATTCGTTCACCTCCAACTTTTGATCCTTTTTCGATAAAACTTCCAAGCAATTCTAACAATCGTGCGTATGTATTTCCGCTATATACACTAATCAAATCAAACCATGAATCATGAAATGATTTTCTCCCCTCTATTACATCACACATCGCGCTCAAAATCTCTTTTGGAGTCTGTTTGCCAAAATAGGTAGAAGTTCGAACCAACGCATATTCTGGGCTAGTTCCAGAAGCTAATTCAGAAGAGAAATGTGCAATGAAATCAATGAATTGATCAAATTCAGTATCTTGTGTCATTTTTTCTGTTCTCCTAATAATATAAACTCGTTTGGTAATAGGGTCTTAAGCAAAATTTTAGAGAGGCCAAATTGGAGGACTGGAAGGAGTAGTATGAAAGGATTATACGCCAAACCACGAACAGCTACGCCTAAAATGAAAATAATCGGCAAGAATACTAGCATACCTGTGTATACCATCATCCGGCTTTCCCATTGTAATGTTAGCCGTTCAAATCTTCGTTGGAGGTTTTCATGAGCGTCAGAAATAACGGCATCTAAACTGGTATTTGCAGACTCAATAAACTGAATAAACGCAAGTAATCCTCTACGAAGAGTTATCGAAGGTTGTGCAATGGCAAAATCCATCAATAGCTGTTCTGGGGGAACACCCTGGTTTAATGAAGAAATCATTGTTGAAAATGAATCGGAGATACTGCTAAACTCACCTTTTGAAACATACTGAATTGCTTCAAACACTGAACCAGTTGTCAAATAGATTGTAACCAATTCCTCAAGAACATAAGGTGTAACTCTTTCTATCTGTACCAGTTGATTGGAATATTTCGCTACAATACTGTTGAGAATTATTAAACAACTCATTATCGATATTGTAATACTTAGGATAAAAGCACTTAACGGAGGTATCAGAGTTTGTAGGAGAAAGGTAGTTGCGAAGAATACCATTATTCCAATCATCATCACACCCCCTGAGACATCAACAGGATTCAGGTTTAGCTCGTAGAGAAATTCTACTGCTTCAATGATTTCGGAGGAAACGAGGCGTTTACCTATTCGATTTACTCCTGGTACATGGTTTCCAAGTTTAGCGAGAAATCTGATGTAATCCATTTCCCTCTTCTCTACAATGTTGGTTTTTTCCTGGAATACTAGGTGTGTTATACCGGTTGATCATCATATTGACATGGATTTTATCAAACGTAGACACTATTACTGTTGGATTATATTCGCCATTCGAAATTAGTTCAGCTAATGTTTGTTTGTAAGTTTCGAAGCGTTTTCTGATATCTTGTTCTGATATTGATTGAAATTTACATGTCCGTGAAATTAGGGGTGTAATCAAATTATCTATTTTTTGAACAAGTTGACCAGAAGTCTTGTCCCACTCGAACAAAGTTATCAGTGCGGTAGTATCTGAATGGAACTTAACTTCGCTAATTTGAGCAACCCGGCGAATAATTTGTCCTTGAGAAACCTCCTTTGTCATGTGAATAAGTAATCCTAGGCCTTGGAAACATACTTCCGGAATATTATGATGAATACGCCATCGTAACAAAAGGTCAGAATTAGAATTTGCATGGCATGTTTGAATCCCTCGGATACCTGCGCTAATTGCGTGGAACATTGCAGAACTGTGTTCTGCTGTTTGTAATTCGCCTAAAAACACCCAATCGGGTGATCGATGTAATAGCCGAATAATTTCATCAGATTTTGTTGAACGGCTTTTGTCAAGAGAATCAAAGGGATCGACCTTGAAGATTACTTTGTGTCGTCCCCACTCATCGATTGTCACGCTCTCTAGAGCATCTTCTATAGCAATTCTCCGCCAACTCGGTGGAGATATTAGATTGATTGCATTAGCAAGAGTGGTCTTACCAGTAGATGGCTCGCCACAAATGGTCATATTGGTGCGTAAAGTCAAACATAAGATTAGGAAGGTTGCAGCCGAAAGTGATATGGTTCTATTGGTAATTAGTTCAGGGAGTGTTAGGATTCGCATCCGAAGCTTACGAATGTTTAGATGAGGTCCTTCATGAGCAAGGGGAGGAATATCAATCGCTGCCCGGACATGAAATAAGTTGGTCTTTAATTCTGTTTTAAGCGAGGGCATTCTCTCATCAAGGGGCTTTCGACTTTCAAGGCGCAATCGTGTAATAATGTGGGATAACTCGGAATAAGAGGGCACTAAGTTTGTTTTACATCGTCCCCATTTGGCATGATCGAGGTAGTAGACACTACCCGGTTTATCTAAGTAAATTTCTTGCACATCATCATCAAGGAGAAGCGGCATAGTTTTTGTTACATTAAGTGACTGAGCAGTAACATAAATTGCTAAATTTTTTTGTTCCAATTCTGTCAATTCTTGAAAATGAGAGTTTAGGTAGTTTTGGTAATTAGATATCTTGCTATTGAGTAACTCTTCCAAACTCTGTAATCTCACTTCAATAGAAGAAATTTGCTGGTATTGAGTAAAAAGATGTTGAACTATATGAGGTGATAAGATTTGGTCTAAAGCCACTACAACTCTATAGATTTTTTCGATCGGAAACCGAGGATTTTCTAACACTTGTATATTAAACGGTCCAATATCATATTGGCTAATTGAATTTAATTTACCTTCGAGATCGATAGATTGAACATATTCAATTGGTTTTTTAGTAATTTGCAATAGATTCTCAAATAAGATACTTTGATTGAGTGAACTGATATCTCCAAATTGAGCTTTTGCTTGTGTTAATAGATTAGTATGTTCCAAGGCAGAAATAAATTCATGAACAACTCGTTTTTTAGATGCTCTGTAAAAAGCGCATAGAGTTTTGTATGCCGCAAAAGGATCTGAAAACAGTTTTTTTCTAATATCCGGGTACTGTATGAAAATCTCCGGAAATCGCTTGTCATATTCATGAATTGTTGAAGCGAATTCTTTGAGTACCTTCATTGAAGAAATTGGGATGGTCACGATCATCTTGTTGGTATGAAACCGGCATGGATAATATTTCTCAATGAAAGGTAACGCTTGTAAGAATTGGTACTGACAAAACTGACTAGAGGTGATATCACCTTTTGATTTTCCTTCGTAGGAACATAGATCACAACAAAAAATTAGAGACTCTGCGTCAAGTCCGTCTTTTGAGAGATGAAAGGGACAAACCATGCTTATCGCTTTGATAGTTCGAATTTTCATATTTAAAGGAAAAAATTTGTGAAAATAGGACTTTAAATTTCTTTTAATTTGAATTCTATTGGGACAGAATTGAATCAGAGCCTAGAAAAAATTGTGCTAATCGGATTAAACCTCATACTCCTTATAGCAATCGGGGTTCCGCTTTTTTTAACAACAACTCAGGTCATATCAGAAACTGAACAGTCTCTCCTGTTTGAACAATTTGTTCAGGAAGTCGATGATTCAATTCACCAAGCAGATCAGGGTCAGATTACTATTACAAAACAAATAATTGTTCCTGCTAATGTATCTCTTGAATGTGAAAATAATCAGCTAATTTTCAAAACATATCTGAACTCTTGGTATGTAGTTACTCGAACCTATCGTTGTCCAATCTCTTTAACAGCTTCTCCCCAAAAAGGAGCTAACAGGTTGATAATAGCGGCGAATGAAACATTAATTCAAATAACCTTTCAAGCAATCTAAGGGATTTCTAATGCTAATTTTTACAATTCTGAAAATCATATTATGTTCCTGGATACTTCTTCTCATTGTTCAATCAATTAGTCATGATGTTATCAGTCTAGTAATAATCTCTGGAACAATTATCACTTCAATTCCTGTAGTACTATTCCTCTCAATGGCTGCGGGATTTACAGTGTTCCGTACAGTCTTTCTCTTCTCTCTGTTTGTAATCGTTGTAATAACTTTACACCTAATACAACTAGTGCTTGGGTAGCATCTTCAGAAGATGTTTCTTCAGCAACTTGGCATAATGATCTCGTACACTATATTCTGCTGCATTTGTTGCCTTTGAGATTAACCGCTGAGTGAGTATTGGTCGGCGTCTGGCGAGTTTAGCCATTAGGAGATCCGAACTATAAACAACTGCGACGGCAAAAATGAATGGATTTCTTCCCCCCCGCTCTGCAATACCGATTTTGCTGAACAACTGATTAGCATACTTTACTAGACGTGCCTGATACTCCTGAATTGAGAGTCCAGCACGTCGAAGTCTCAGGCGTATCGCAGGACTGGTAATCGTTTGAGATACGAGTCGTTGTAGGTAGTCTTCGCTCATTCTCTTGGTGGGAGAAAGTGGAAGGGTCTTTCTTACTGCAAGTGCCTGACGAATAATCGAACGACTAGTCACTCTGTGCCCGAGCTTTTGAAAGGCATCTGCAATTTCTTGCAGAGTAATAGGTGCGTTTTCTTTCGACTCACGAACAGCCAACATCAATCCATACGCCATAAGAGTAAGGTGACTAGTGATATCGCGATTGTCAAGCTTCTTATCCATTTTCTGATAGTAATAGGCCGCTCGATCCTTGATGCCATCCGGCAAAGAAAGTAAATCTGCCACTCTGCTCAGAGACTTCAAGGCACGATAGGTTGTTTCTCGTTTTGCAATCCGAAGACGGAGATTGTAGTCAAATTTCAGCCTTCGAAATAATCGCTGGGTTCTCGGTGATAATGGTCTACCACTTTTGTCATAGAAAAATCGGCTAGCCTGATAATCGATGAAACTTCCCAATCCTCCCACCATCACCGTTCGCTTACCAAGTGCGACATAAGACTTGGCGTGTGAAGAGGAACTACTATCTTCCTTGTATATCTGATATTGAGAGTCAACTACTTGACGTGCTAGAACTAGACCACATTTTGTACACACATATTCACCATTAGTCAGTATAGTGTGTCCGGAGCACTCAGTACATTGGAGGTTTTGCATCTTGATCACTTTGGGCGGTTCTGGTTCCCAAAGTGCAACGATTCTTAACCTGACTTTCGCCACAACAGGGTCTGTTTTAGTGTAGTCATAATACGGGTAATCAGATGAGAGTACCCTTTTTGACGAATTCTGGAATTGGAGAGACCCAGGGCTGAAACTAATTGAATAAAGAAGAGTCACGTTGCATGTCTTTGTTAAATTTTGAAAATATATTATCTTGAAATTGAAAGATAGACAGGCTTTTTCAGTTTCATTCCAGGAATGCTTTTTTTAACAGTAATACTTCCCTGCAAGCCAGAAAAGAAGATAATGTATCTTATGCCTGTTCGGTTTTTTTCTATTTCGTATACCTCCCCTTTGAGGGTAAGCAAGGCCTTCGTTTGTTTCGGTTTACTAGACTTAATCGAAACTGTTAGTGTCTCTCCTCCCTGAAGTAATCCAATGCTCGCTGGTAATTCAAACTCAATTTGAATCCGTTTATCAACGCTAATTAGATACTGGTAAATGTGAGTTTGTGGCATTTCGCGTTTTTCTACAATTCCCTTACCTGAAACCAATTATCACACCGATTCAAATACGGATATACTCATAATGTCCCTTAATAACATATAAAAACGGATGAATAATCACTAAACAAAACTAAATATCTGGAGGATAAGATATGGCACAAAGTACTGGAGCTCGACACTTCTTCAAAGAGCTAGCCTCGCTAATTGGGGCAACTGTGGTTGTTAGCACTAACACAGGAAAAACACTCACAGGGAAGATGCGAGGTTATGATCCAAACACCTTAAGTGTTGTATTAAGCGAGGCCAGAGATGCAAAAGGAGAATTATACCACAGGATTTTAGTCACTGGTCATACAATCTTAGAACTTGTAAAAACTGAGGATCCTTTTGATTTGAAAGGATTGGCTGAACAATTAGAAACTCTCTTTCCTCCCGGAGAGGTTAGATTTCTTGATGATGCACGGGTTATTGTCGTATTAAATAAAGTAAGGATTACTGAACATGGAGTTGAAGGAACAGGTCCCCTCGCAGACCGAATTAGAAAAATTTACACGCGGTATGTAGAAGAACAACAGTCAAAGACGGAGGAGGGCTCTACATAAGAAACTGCGTTTGCAATGATTGAGATTATTCATAAGGATTTACTGGCAAGAATCGCGCGATTCCGAACCAAGACTGGAATAGTTGAAACACCAACCTTCATACCAGTGGTACACCCAACACGGGTCTTGATTCCACCAAGAAGAATGTATGATGAATTCGGCTGTAAGATAATCATTACGAATGCTTACTTGCTTTCTAAGACTGATAAACAAGGTTCAATCCATGACATTTTGGACTATCCTGGTATTATAATGACTGACTCAGGAGCCTATCAGTTACTCATCTATGGCGACGTAGAAATAACACCAAAACAAATCATTGATCTCCAAGAAGAAATCAAATCTGATATAGCAGTTATTTTAGACATTCCTACTGGTAGTCAAGCCACCTATCATGATGCAATAGAAACTGTAGACGAAACCTTACGTCGCGCAAGAGAATCAATATCACAACGGACAAATCATGATATTCTTTGGGTTGGTCCAATCCAAGGGGGAACATTTCCTGACCTTGTAGCAAAATCTGCACAGGAAATAGTAAAACTTGATTTTCCAATTATTGCGATTGGTAGTCCAACCCAATTGATGGAACAATATAATTTTGGTGCCCTCGTTGATCTCGTAATGGCAGCTAAAACCAATATTCCCGTTGATAAACCCGTTCATCTTTTCGGAGCAGGTCATCCCCTAATTTTTCCTCTTATTGTGGCGATGGGTTGTGATCTTTTTGATTCTGCTGCTTATGCAATATTTGCTAAGCATGATCGTGTTCTTACATCGGAAGGTACTTACAAGCTTCAAGAAATCCATGATGACTTTTGCACTTGTCCTACCTGTAGTAAATTTTCGATATCAGAAATTAAACATTTAGACAAAAGAGATCGTATCCAGCTTTTAGCTGAGCATAACCTGCGAATTTGTCAGAATGAAATCAGTAGGATAAAACAGGCTATCCGTGAAGGACGTCTTTGGAGGTTAGTTGAAAGTCGACTCAGTAGCCATCCTGCGCTTGTTGATGCCATGGAAAAATTTGTTTCTTATCAAAATTATTTTGAGAAGTTTTCACCAGTTACAAAAAAACGTGCACTCTTCATAACCAGTCGATGGTCGGTTTATCAACCTGAAATAATCCGACATCAAACCCGAATGACGATATACTCGCCTCCTAGAAAGCTGAAAAATCTCATAATCATCTCTGCTCCTAAAAAAAGACCGTACCATAAAGCAATAGAATTTGAACGGTTCAAGAACCAATATTCGAAAATAAAGCCAAATAATTCAATCCTTTTTGATGTTCTTTTTCTATCTCCTTATTTTGGGCTTATTCCACTCGAAATTTCGAATGTATACCCACTTGCACAAAATGAAATTCCTGAATCATTATTAATAGAAAACCAGTCTAAACTTCTTGAACAATTAAAGGAATATCTACTGAGGAATTCTCAATATACACAAATTTTCGCAATATTTACATCAACAGATTACTGGAAATCATTTTCTCGATACTGCAGGCGGATCTTTAATAAATTTGAAAAGGAGTGTAAGATTTTCCATACAGATTTCTCAAACCAATCTCTGAAAAAAATGATCGCATATTTGATAATGACCTGAGTTAACCAACGACAAGATCTAGAAGGTGAATGGTGCCGCGTCGGGGAATGTCTCCTACTGGAATAACCCAGAAGGATTCGAACCCCGGTCCTAAGGTCGAGAGCCTCAGATGATTGACCTGGCTACACTAACGCGGCAGCCTTGACCTTGTCTTTACAGCCGTCTATTAAAATTTTCTACTTTTGCTCAAAAAATAAATCAGTTATATCCAAAATAAAAAATTATTTTCTGAATTTCAGAGTTTGTAATTATCTTGTGGGTGTTCAGTTTTAATATAACAGATGAGCCCTGTTCCAAAGCGACCTATCATCTCTCGTATTTGTTATACGTCGACATTAATTCATGTAGGTTTATGAAAAAAATTAGTCGTTCAAAAACCTAATAGCTTACAAATTATATCGCGATACATCAAAATCACCAGCAGGAGGAAAAGACTGTGGGTAAAGTTAGAACAGTCCTAGTCAAACGCCTTTCAAGAGAACTTGTCGAAAGGTATTCAGATAGTTTTACAACCGACTTTGATCAAAATAAAACCGTTGTCGATGAACTCCTCACAAATACTACAAAGCGTCTACGAAATCGAATAGCAGGATATATAACGCGTTTAATGGTTCTACGACAAGATGAAGACGTGATTATAGCCTAATTAGGTTCAAGACTAGAACTTAAAGACATAATAAACCGTGAAATCAAAACGTACTATTTGGAGTATGTTTAGATGGGTGTAATTATTGAAACTCCACAATTGTTCATGGAAATTACACTCGTCTCAATTGAATCTCTATTCGTTCATGAAAAAACAATACCCTCAGCACTCAAAGAATTAAGTGAACAACTAATAACTGAACAAATACTCAAGCATCCAATAATTGTGGATTCAGATACTTTAGTTGTATTAGATGGTATGCACCGTGTCGCTGCTCTAAAAAATCTTAATTTAAAGCTGGCGCCAGTATGTCTTGTTGACTATCATAATCCCTCAATCGAGCTTTTTGCTTGGTACAGAGAATTCGGTAATGGCATTTCATCTACTGAATTTACAGACATAATTACTACAGAGACCCTTTTCACTATTCGTTCTTCACCTTCTCAAACCGCCTTTGAACTCGTTAAAAACCGAGAAGTACAGGCAGCCTTAGTTAAAGGCGAAAAATCTTCTCTGCTTACCTCGTCTAAGCCTTTATCAATAAAGGAAGTTTATGACGAGATAGCAAAAATTGAAACCCTCGCTGAACAAATTGGTTATCATCTGAGATATAGTACAGAATCCGATGCGAATGAAAGTATTCGGTCCGGAAGCTGGCTAGTGCTTATTGTTCCTTCACTAACTAAAAAGGAAGTGCTTGAGGGCGCTCTAAAGAAAGAAATTTTTGCACAGAAAACCACTCGCCATGTTGTCCCTGCGCGACCATTATTTGTAAATATTCCTTTATCTTGGTTAAGTCAGGTCAACCTCAATGACGCTAACCAAAAACTAAAGGAATATCTGGAAAAGAAGCAGATTATCAAGAAAGATCCTGGTACGATAATAAATGGGCGGCGTTATGAGGAAAGCGCATATCTGTTTGTTGATCCGGAATAATAGCTAATAATTCATTAAAATTTCAAGTTGTGTTACAGGTATTTTGATAGTATTCAACGACTTACAGGTTCTTCTTGAAAAATTCATGACCTTATGTACTATTTCATAACCTTACTTCTGAGCATCAATGACATATTCATCAATCCAGGATTCTATTTCAGTCTTCTTAAAGGGTCTAAAAAAACGTGGAGTCGATTTTGTAATTTCACAAGATGCACTTGGATTTCAAATTACTGAAGTCTACGTTACTGAAGCCAAAGAATTAATCCTGTTTCCCTCAAAACGATTGGACGTATCTACAATTCATTGGGTTCTCCAAATCAGAACACCTCTTAAAGTCCGGTTAACATTTTTCGTTCCTGAACCAACGAAATTTAAATTACAACTAATGCGGGCTGTCTCTGAATTTAAACAGAATGTTCTAGAAATTCCGAATATCGAACATGCAATCTCTGTACAGGAATTAACCACTGCAAGTCTCAATCGTTTTTTGGATTCTTTGGAAAACTGGTTCCAAATTAAAACGAACGGGCGTCCTCTGCCATTTCTCAAGACGTCGAAATCATCTATTACCCCAAGAACTACTACGGAAGAACCTACCAGTAATAAACAGAAAGATCTTTACGTACACTTGCGAAATGCAATCAAAACATATTGGACTGAGCGTTATTTCTCAAGATACCTAAACACTCCCTCAGAAAACGTCAAGGAAATTGCCAAAAGAATTGGTGTTCAACGAGAAGTGTGTGGTCACGAAGTTCTCTATTTCTTTGACAGATCAAAAGCCTTAGGTACGTATTTTGATCATATAATTAAGGGCATTTTAAAGGAATTAAATCTCCAATTCCAAGAAACAACAAGACATGTATTCTACGTTCCTGATCTCCATCTCGGGTTACATTTCTTCGATGGCGAAAAAGAGCAATTGAAAATACTCGCAGGAGAATATGCAAATAATCACGATTTAGTCATAGTCGTACCTGAAACATTGCGAAAAAACATTGGACGTATACAAGATGACTTTTTCGAAGTGCTACCTTTGAATCAAGAAAAAATCAAAGCCACCTTGGTGAAGGTAGTTCGTCAACGTATAGATTTTATTCCAGCCTACTCCTCTGGAATCGCCAATCAATGAAAAATTGATGTCATGTTCATCTGAACACCTGGTACATAAAGTTTAAATCCAATCTTCATGAAGCCATATCGTCCTGCAGGGGCTTGCTATGATTGAGATTATTTGGCTCAAAAAAGTCACTGGAATTCGAGATCCAATTGCTCTAGTTGGAATGCCTGGAATTGCCAGTGTAGGGAAACTCGCCATTGAAGTCCTTATTCGAAGTTTAGAGGCTGAACCCATAGTTCAAGTACTTTCAGATGATTTTCCACCACATGTCATGATCGATGAAGAAGGCATGATGAAAATTCCTGAATGTCAAATCTATCTCCATCGGAACCCGCGCTTAAAACATGATATTCTCTTAGTTTCAGGCGATTTCCAACCTTCAACGTCACAAGGCATTTATGAATTCTCAGATCGTATTGCAGAGACTTTCAAGAAATTAAACGTAACAAGGGTTGCTGCAACCGGTGCTTATGTTCCCGGTGAGTATCCTGAATCTCCTAAGGTATTCGTCTCTTCCACCAGTTCTGAATTCCAAGAATTCTTCACAGAACTAGATTATGTTGTACCAATGTCTGATGGCGTTATAAATGGTGCAAATGGCGTCATTCCCGCATGGGCCAAACTCAAATATGGTATAGAAGGTGTTTGCCTTCTAGCAGAAACAGTACCCTTACTCCGCTTAGATCCACGTGCATCAAAACTAATCATCGAAGTCTTAAATAATCGATTCAATATCAATGCTGATGTTTCTGAACTCGAACAAAAAATTGAGGAAATGAAAGGGATCTTCGCACAGGTGAAGTATCATTTACTTCAACAACGCGAGCGACAAGAACCAAGAGACGAAACGGAAAGCGCCAGTTACATTGGGTAACCCAATCAATTTCTTGATTTGAGGTACAAATATGTCACTTAAGTCAACACTTTCGAAAATATTTCTCACTCTTTTCGGGATAGCTGTTGTACTAATCGTAATCGATGTCCTACTATTTCAATCGTTAAATATCACTACTTTGTTCACTGCGATATCAAATATATTCTTGATCAATCCCATCGTAAGTTGGGGAATAGTCATCCTTCTAATTTCACTCATATCTATTGTTGCGTTTGCATTATTTTATCGTCGAAGGACCTTTGTCCAGAATCTAAAGCAGGAATTAGAAGAAGCTAAGCGAATTACTCTTATTGAGTTAGCCCAAAAATTAGATGAAACTCCTACCAAAATCGAAGTAGAACTTAATCGAATGACTACTTCAAAAGTATCGCGATTTCAGGGGTTGTTAATCATCTCACAGGGTAAACATGTATACCTTGGTGAGAGACTACTAAATGAAATTACTGAATCATATAACCAGGAGCAATCCCGTGGAGAAATCGCAAATTCACTTCAAATCAGCCGTGATGAAGTAGATAAAGCAATTGACTATCTAATAGGAAAAGACGTGATTGAAGGACGCGAAGAAACAACCACGCGTAAAGTACGCCCCAGTTATCGACGAGGAACACGATAGAATAAAACCCTCCAAGGAGGTGGAGGGATGAAAAAATGGGAATCCGCAAGTCGACCTCAAAATGAAGAAAAACTACAATATCACATTGGGCTAAAACCGGGTGATATTGCCCCTTTCGTACTCTTACCGGGTGATCCGGATCGTGCTAAAATAATATCAGGGCTATGGGACTCCGCTAGAAAAATAGCGAGCAAACGAAGCTACGTAACTTATACAGGTGAATACAAGACTACTCCCATATCTACTACATCTACAGGAATTGGTTGTCCTGCAACGGCGATTGCCATTGAAGAACTGGCAACGATTGGTGCAAAGACGTTTATCCGAGTAGGCAGTTCCGGAGCAATCCACAAAGACATTAGTGTTGGTGATTTAGTAATCACAACCGGGGCCATTCGCAACGATGGAACCAGTGTGCAATATATTACCCCACGGTTCCCAGCTTTTGCACACCACCAAGTAGTCTTAGCACTAATCGAAGCCGCAGAAAGTTTTGGATATAGTTATCATGTGGGTATCACGTGTACTACAGACAGTTTTTTTACTGGACAAGGCCGTCCAGGGTTCGATGGTTATTGGCAGTCTTATATGCAG
>JABXGY010000183.1 GCA_016550395.1 archaeon
CGCCGATATGGCTCCGAGTAACTTGTTGAGGAATCACCTTCACCCGTTTGCAATCAGGGATATACTGGGAGGCTTTTTCCATGGCGGCAATTACTTTCTTTGTATCTGCACCAAGGTCAAGGAGGGCTGCTACGAACATATCCCCAGCAATACCTGCCATTTGCGGATCTATCACAAGGATTTTCTTACTTGCCATCGACAATCCCACCAAATTTGATAAATCTTCAACTTTTAATATGCTTGGTCTATCTATCTCCAACAGGTGATACTTTTGGTATCTGAACTTCGGGAAATCTTAGAAAAAGTCGCTCGAGGCGACTGTTCAGTCAAAGAAGCAGAAACACAACTACGACTTTTTAACATTGTTGAAGTCGCACGTCTAGCCAAATTAGATGTATCTCGTGAAACCCGAAAAGGCATTCCTGAAGTTATATTTGCTAGGAACAAGAGCATCCCGGATCTCAAAAA
Organism: archaeon; assembly: GCA_016550395.1. Lineage (GTDB taxonomy): Archaea > Asgardarchaeota > Hermodarchaeia > Hermodarchaeales > Hermodarchaeaceae > Hermodarchaeum. The sequence goes on from JABXGY010000183.1 coordinate 469, forward strand.
GATAATTGACGCTGGATTACAGGCCAAGCCTGTGCTGTTACTTAGCCAGTTATCGAGTGAGCAAATTAACGCGACCAGAAAGCACTTTGAAAAGAAATATGATATCAATGTATACGGAGAGGGTTCCATGGTGGTCTTACAGGAACAAGGATATCTGCCAAAATCAAGGGGTGGAAAGGTTGGTATTATCGCAGCAGGAACATCAGATCGGCGTGTAGCTGAAGCGGCGAAAGTTATGGCTATTCAAATGGGCTGCGAAGTCTTTGTGGCTTATGATGTAGGAGTGGCTGGTGTCCATCGGCTCTTTCCTGAACTAACGGAGATGATTGAACAGGGAATCGATGTCCTAATAGTTGCAGCTGGCATGGAAGGCGCTCTCCCCTCGCTAGTAACAGGACTTGTTGATATTCCTGTTATTGGTCTTCCCATTTCTACAGGTTATGGGCTGGGTGGAGAAGGGCTTGGTGCATTAATTTCGATGTTGCAATCTTGCTCACTTGGTTTAGCTGTCGTGAACATCGACAATGGAATCGGAGCAGGGGCAATCGCAGCATTAATTGCAAATCGCATTGCCCAGAAGTGAACTGTAAAGATCTTATTCCAGAAAATCGCAAGAAAAATGGTTTTTCTAAACAGTTGTGGATAGGCTTTAAGAAGTACCCAGGAGGCAGTCTAACTGAACTCCTCTTACCACACAATCCTCTTCTTGAGAGGACCGATGGGGATCGAAAGCAATTCCAGCGGAAAATCAGCTAAATTACTAGCCCATAATGGTACTGTTGAACCAGAGGAGTAAGATGGTGGTAAATCGTGCAGCAAGACCCAGTAGGTTGGGTATCTTCTGGAGATGCAAGTCTGCCCCGAAAAGCAGTTCTAAAGCTGATCGTAGTTGGAGAGGGCGGGGTTGGCAAGACAACACTAATTCATCGGTACCTCACCGGTAACTATCTAGATCAGCGTATGACAGTAGGATCAGGATTTGCTACACGAGATATCGAAGTTGAGGGTGTAACTATCACCTTAGCCATCTGGGATTTTGCAGGAGAACAACGGTTCCGCTTTTTAATGCCTCACTATTGTCGTGGTGCACTGGGGTGTATTCTGACCTTTGATCTCACACGACTTACCACCTTCTATCATCTTGATGAATGGTTAGAGATTGTTCGTGAAAACACACAGAATATTCCCATTATCCTGATAGGAACAAAGGCTGATATTCCATCAACACAACGTCAAGATGGACACGAATATGCCAAACTAAATGGATTGGCTGGCTATCTAGAGACCAGTTCAAAAGATGGCATCAATGTAACTGAAACCTTCGATATTATCGCTAATCTGATGTGGAGTCGATTGACCACCTCTGAGCCAATATCCATTGGTGCATCAACTTCATAGTTTTACTCAATGGTTTTCCACGAACTACTGCGATTGAATTGTGCTTACCCCTTGAAATAATCTCGAAGGAGAGAAACACACTTAATTCTCGATTCAAACTGTTCAAACCCCAACAGAGGGGAAAATTCAGTATCGAGATGTAATTACATGACTCAAGCTGATCGACCACCAACCAAAGAAGAATTACTTGAAAAAGCCAAACAACCAGCAAAGGAAGCCATGCAACTCCATCCTTACTATAAGGGAAAAATTCAGACAATCCCTAAATGCACTATTCGTGGATTCGACGATTTTGCCATCTGGTATACCCCTGGCGTCGCAGCTCCATGCCGTGATATTCAAGCCAATCCCGAAAAAGTTTGGGAACACACAAACAAGGGCAATACCATTGCCGTCGTTTCTGATGGCAGCCGTGTCCTTGGCCTTGGTAATATCGGACCTGAAGCTGGACTTCCGGTGATGGAAGGAAAGGCACTAATTTTCAAATACCTTGGTGGTGTAGATGCTATTCCTATTTGCCTAAACACACAGGATCCAGAGAACTTCATCCGAGCTACTAAACTCTTACAACCCAGTTTTGGTGGCATTAATCTGGAAGATATCTCTAAACCCAAATGCTTCAACATTCTTCATCGTTTGAAAACTGATATGAACATTCCTGTATTTCATGACGACCAGCAGGGTACGGCTACGATTATTCTCGCCGGACTACTAGGGGCATTACGACATGTTGGCAAAGAATTGAATCAAATAACTATTGCCATGCTAGGTGTTGGAGCAGCCAACACTTGTACAGCTGAATTACTCATTGAAGCTGGGGTTCCTGCAGGAAATATAATCCTCTGCGATCGTGATGGTTTGCTCTATAAGGGTCGGGAAGACTTGAAGCAAATGAAAGAAGATGAACACGAGAAATATGATTTAGCAATTCTAACCAATGAGGACCAACGTACCGGTGATTTTGGTGATGCCCTTCGTGGGGCAGATGTCTGTATCTCTGCTTCAGCCCCTACGCCAGGACTCATAAAGAAAGAGTGGGTGGAAACAATGGCTTCAGATGCTATCGTATTTGCTTGTGCGAATCCACTGCCAGAGATTTGGCCATGGGAAGCAAAGGAAGCCGGTGCTAGGGTTGTTGGAACGGGACGATCCGATTTTGACAATCAGATTAATAATAGCTTAGGCTTTCCAGCAATTTTCCGTGGTGCCTTAGATGTTCGGACAACGACGATTACTGATGAAATGTGTATTGCTGCAGCACAGGCTTTAGCGGATATCGCTGAAGAGCGGGGATTCCGTGATGATTATGTGATTCCGAGCATGGATGAATGGGAACTATATCCCCGAGAGGCAGTAGCAGTAGGCATGAAAGCAATCGAACAGGGTGTTGCACGGAAACAATGGGAAATGGCAGAACTTCTTAAGCATACGACCCAGGTTATCAAACGATCCATTGATGTAACCCAAGCACTGATGGACAACGGATTCATTCCAAAGGCGCCCGTCTAATCGAGGGGCGCTTCATTTCTCTTATCCTAATAATTAGCAAGTTTACAGAAGGGTAAACCTTTAACTGGTGAACTATTCACTGACGCAGATAATGTATTTCTCTATCATTGAGGGGGTTACCTGAGTGACTGTTTTGGTTTCAGATTTAGATGGGACACTACTGGATGTTCGTGACCGATTCGTGCATTCTCAAGTTAACGCTCTTGCCAGTCTTGGTTATGAGGTAAAAATAACCCAAGTCTATCCCCTTGTCCAATATACTATGGATGCCGACAAGTTACTGGGTGCTTTAGATATCTCGTTATCTAACAGGGAACTTGTGCAATACTATACGCTCATTGAACAGGAATTTTACAAGGGTTGGCAGCACTCACAGGTATTTCCCGGTGCTATAGAAGCCTTACAATCTATTCGTCCTCAACTAACTGCCTTAAGACTCATTACCTCTCGCGCGTGGGTTGAAGAAACTCGACGGGAAGTTAAGGCATTCGGGCTAGATCAGCTTTTTGATCAGCACGTGTTCACTCGTGGTGATCTAGCTCGTGCAGAGGGAGTTGATGAGATACCCTTGTATCCCTATCTAGAACATCGACAACGACTTATCCAATTCTCTATTAATGATGTTGAAGTCCAAGACACTGTATGGGTGCTGGGAGATTCTCCCAATGAAATGCGGGCTGCTAAGGGATTAAATTACATTGCTGTAGGTGTCTTAACGGGATTCGCCTCAAAGGCTGATTTAGAACCCATCTGTGACTATATACTCAATTCAGTCGCTGACATCCCAACGCTGCTAGAAGCTTAGATTAATTGGGTAGCAAAGTCTTTAACAGGCGCTTTCTAGATGTTTTTTTCTGAAGATGACAATAACTGTGTTCATATCCGATCTGGATGGGACTCTTATCGATACTCGTGAGAGAGTAATCCAGGCCCACGTTGATGGTCTACAAGGCATTGGTTATCCAGTGGAAGCTACACAAGTTCGGTCTCTGTATCAGTTTTCATTTGATGCTCGTGACCTACTTAGTCGTCTAAATCTCCACCTCAATGAGTCTGAGTTTATCAAATATCTAGGTGGTTTTCGGGATTCCTTTTATGCCAACTGGCAACTATCGCATGTCTTTCCGGGCACTATCGAGACTCTCCAGACAGTACAATCACAGGTAAAATATATGCGACTAATTACCTCACGGCAGGACATGGATAAAACTCGTAAGGAAGTCCGACGATTCGGACTACATCGCTTTTTTGATAAAACCTTCACCCGTGGTGACCTAGCTCATGCAGAAGGGAAAGACAGAATTCCACTCTTTCCCTTTGTACCTCACCGTCGACGGCTCATCCAACTTGCCTTACAAGACATTGAAGTAGATGGTGAAGTCTGGGTTGTAGGCGATTCAATGAATGAGGTCAAGGCTGCCCAGAGTCTAGGCTTTGTTACTATTGGTGTCTTAACCAGCTATAGCACTAAGGATGATTTAGCGCCCTTCGCAAGGCATATAATTAACTCAATTAGTGAAATTGTGCAGCTTATTTAGCCTGCGCTTATATGGTAAATGATTATGTCTCCTCCACAGCCCTTTAAACCACAAAGTAACAACTCCATTAATTCACAATTTGACACTCGACAATACCAAGAACACATTCTTCAACGAATCAAAGAGAATCGCGACCAAAATATCTTAGTAGAACTGGACTGTGGCTTGGGGAAACGAGTACTCACCTATAGACTGATTACCGAGCTTTTTCCAGACACCCGATTTATCATCACTGTAAACTCCTCTTCATCGCTTCAGGAAACGGCACAATATTTGGAGGAAGAATATGGCGGGGTAGAAGGCTTCGGGGTGCTCTCACCGCGAGTTCGAGGACCAATGCGAATGAAACTCCTTTGCGATTCTCGAGTTGTTTTATGTACTGCACGAGTACTAGCCAATATCTTGCGAAAGGATAAGATAACTCCCGACCACTTTCAAGCATTACTCATTAACGAAGTAGACACTATTCTCCGTCGAGTCGGGCATAACCAGGTTCTCATTCAACCTTGGAGTTTTCTCCTCGACTTCTTCAAGGACCGCTGGATTATCGGGTTAAGTGGTACTCTTCGTGACGACCATGTTGTCATGGATGAGGCTCAACTCCAAATTCGCAATGAACTACAAAGCCTCGCCGACTTGATGACTAACGTCGAATTAATCAGTATGGATGAACTCGTTGATACCGACTTGAACCAATACATTAAACCTACAGTCCTCGACATTGCACCCGTTCAAGACCCCGTAATCCGTGCCATGGCACTTGTCCTCGATGACCTCATCCAATCAACGCGGGAAGAAATCTATCAAGTGATCAAGGAAGATTCCACAGAACAAGTTGGTGCAATTCCTGAGTCCACACGGTTACTCCACCTCATGCTCCAGGAACTCCCTATCTCTGAAGAACTCGCCCAACAATATAGCGGGTTATTGATGATCCGAAAATATCTCTACGGCATGTCTGCTAAGAGTTTTCGCCGTTACCTCTACCATCCCACCATTAAGCCCCAAATTGATGTCAAGCGTATGCAACAAGATTGGCCTAAAACCACACCAAAATCCCTCGAAGCCCGAAACCTTACCTTGAGAACTGGAAAAACTGTCATTCTTTCCTCTTACCTCAATGTTGTCAGCGAAATTGATACTCTCCTCAAAGAAAAGGGGATTCTAACCTTCCAACTCACAGGTCGAACCATGGATAAACAGGCAGTCTTAGCCAAGTTCAAAGAGGTCAAAGCACCGGCTGCCGTTATTCTTTCGCCAGTGGGTGAAAGGGATCTCGATTTGCCAGATACTGATTTACTCATTATTTGTGATACCGTAAAC
>JABXGY010000184.1 GCA_016550395.1 archaeon
AAGTCAACAAAGCTGCAGTCCGCACCAAACTCGTTGATACCATTATTGAGATAGAAGCAGGTGCCCTCAAAGTCGACGAAGCCGAAATGGTCGTTTCTTGCGGTCGTGGCATCAAAACCCCCGAAAATATCGAAATCGTTGACGAACTTGCTACCGAACTCAACGCCGCCCTCGGTGGTTCCCGTCCTATCGTCGACCAGGGCTGGATGAAACATCACCAACAAGTCGGCCAATCCGGACGCACCATCGCCCCCAAACTCTACATCGCCTGCGGCATCAGCGGCGCCATCCAACATCTCGTCGGCATGCGCACCAGCGACACCATCGTAGCTATCAATAACGACCCCGATGCACCGATTTTCCAAGTAGCTGATTTTTCGATAATTGGTGATCTGTTCCGTGTTGTACCTGCTATAGTAAAAGAGTTGAAGCGTGTGAAGGCTCAGAAGTAGTTATTTTTTGAGTTTAATAAATTGTGTTGATAATGATTAGGTGTCGGAGAGCTTTATAATAACAGTGAATGGGATAGCTGGACTAATCTTGCTCGACATCGAAGGATCCCTCATCACAGTAAAGACAGATGATGCGCCAGCGGCGTGGATCCAGGCGAGTAGGGGGGTCTGGTGAGTCGGCAGCCATCGAGCATCCCACGACAGAATCTATTGGTTGTAGGAGTATAAATACGGAAGGGACGGGAGGCAAAGTAAAAGCAACTTTTTGGGCAACGGTGAGGCTTTAAAGAAAGAGAGATAGAACCTACCACCCAGAATTGGGTCAAGGATAGTGGAATTCAGAAAGAATTACGATCTGTAAAGGTTTGGAAATTAAGAATCATTTTGTCCGGTGGATTCATAGGAAGGTGGATGTCGCATAGTTAATCCTCAGTATTCTTGAGTACAGCTAGCAGGAGTAGATATGGTGAGTTTTTGAACAGGTCGGTTGCATATGCTATTGGCTTACTAGCGTTGTGCTGTATTCCGCTTTTGCTTATCGGTGTAATTGGATATTCACGGTCAACAATCACTCCTAATGATCAGTTTTTTACAATACAGATTGATGAGGTTCCTCAACTGAATGCATCGACATGGACCTTGTTTGTAGATGGTCAAGTAGCAAATTCCTTGAACCTGACCTATGAAGAATTTACTGCGCTTCCGAATACAACGTTGATTGCGACATTACAATGTGTGGAAGGGATTTCAGGAACCGCTGAATGGCGGGGAGTAAAAGTAGCGAATATACTCGATCTAGCTCAAATTGACACCAATGCCTTTGATGTCGTCTTTTATAGCGCTGATGGGTATTCATCCTCTCTTACAATTGAAGAGGCGAGTGCAGCAGATGTGTTGCTGGCCTTTGAAATGAATGGTGAGGTTCTCCCTATTGAACATGGCTTCCCAACGCGGGTTGTTGCACCTGGTCATTTTGGATACAAGTGGGTGAAGTGGGTCACGCACATCGAAATCGTTGATTATGATTATATTGGTTACTGGGAATCACGGGGATGGGCTGATAATGCGCAATTTTCACTTACATCGCACTGGAGCTTGCATGCTATTTTGTTTTCCTTAACGTATCTACTGGGTGCCATAGCATTGATTACGGGTTTGAAGTTTACGCGTCGAACTGACGCGTTTTCTGATCTTCCGGCTTTCATCACCCCTAAGGTACACAAAGGGATATCAATAGCTTATTTTGCATCTGTGGTCGGTGTGTTCATCTACTGGGCAACCCTTACTATTCTGCTTCGTGGAGCACTTTTTTACACGTTTCATGGGATCATAGCTTTAATCGTCATTATTTTACACGGTATTGGTGGAATTATAGCGAGAAAGCAAAGGATGACAAAGCCTGTCATCCGGAAACGCCACTTTGATCTTCATCTGTATGGCTTCCTCTTGTTCACGCTAACTATCATTACCGGTTTTCTCCTCACACAAGGTTGGAGTATCCTCTATATCTACTAGGAAAGTGCAGAAGGAATGCAAAAAACAAATCTATTAATAATTACTTAGATGCCACGGAGAGGAGATTTCTGTTTTCTAAGGGTGAAAAGGGATTTTTTTGGTAATTACTAAAGAAAGATATTCTTGTAAATCCAGTTTTTTGTAGAATCGATTCGAGTTTTGATTTATTTATTTGAAGGATAGACTGGGAGACTGTTTTGGCACGCCAGCTAGTTTCTGTTTTGATGAACCCAGTAAAAACAAGTTGAACATTCATTGAATCGGTGATAGGTTCGAAGAATCGGGCAAAAATTACTTCATTTCCTTTTGCTGTTTTTCCGGATTTTAGAGGGAAGAACCGGAAGCCTGTGTGCTGTATTTCATCAAAATTTAAGATTTGGGCAACGAATATTCCCTTTTCTCCAAGAAGCGAATAAGCTCCTTCTAGAGTACTTTGAACTGCTTGGAGAGTGGGGAGTAAAGCGAGCGAATTTCCAATACATAGAATCAAATCAAAGGAACCTTCGACAACATCAGTCGCTTTTTGCATATCAGCAGTAATGAATTCAACGGCAACTTGGTTTATTTGAGCGTACTTTTCAGCAGCTGCTATCATTGTTGAACTCAAATCAAGCCCTATGACATCAAATCCCTCTAAGGCAAGGGCGATTGCATGTCGACCACTCCCACAGGCCAAGTCGAGTATACGGGCTGTTTTATGATTTTTGAGAAGAGAAGAGAAGAATGGTAGTTCATTGCTTAGGCGTTGTGTCCAATCAATGGCTTGATCATAGATGAGGGCAAGGTCTTCGAATACGACCATTTAAATCAACATTCCATTGTGTTACGTCTTGAGAGTCCAAAATTCCTCAGGTTGTAAAGGGACCTTGTCAAAGGTATTTTTGGTATAGGGGCAAACCGAGATACACGTTGAACAATCACCCCCGTTGTTACACCAAAATTCGTAGCAAAGTTCTGAATCTACATACCATTTGAGAGCTCCTGCGTTATTAGAAGAACACTTGGGTGTAAAGGTAGGTTCATCATCAAAGGAGATAGCGTCGACTTCACATGCTTCAGCACACCGCTTGCAACGTCGACAGGTTTCCGTGACTCCAAAGTCAATAGGCGAATCGGGGCGTAAAGGTAGGTTTGTAAAGATTTTACACAATCGGACTCGAGAACCAAATTGAGGTGTGATAAGTAAGCCGTGGCGACCGAGTTGTCCTAATCCCGCATCGATGGCAAGAGGAATACTGATTCCACTATCATTGCCGCATTGGATTGCATCATACCCGAGATTCCGGATGAATTCGCCCAACAGGGCTAATACAAACCCCATACGCGAGTAGCCAACACCAGTTGCACTTGATGCGGGGATTGCAGGTGAAGTTGCAATTCCTTCAGGATCCATTTCAATAGCCATGACAATTGCAGTATTACAATTCCTAGGAATCTCAGTGTCTGCATAAAGCCAGTTTAGATTTAGCTGGCAAATCCCGGTTAAGGAGGCACCGAATAACTGTGCAGCACGTTTGACATATATACTCATTCTAGCTGGATTCTCAACTTTGTATGGAATTGTTGAAAGATCATGATCGATTTCAGCTTTGGGTTTTCGATATTTTGGGATTCGAGACCGGGCGAAACTGCCTTGAAAAGTATCATGGAGGGTCCAGGCGGCTTCCTCAAGGGCAAAGTCAACATGAGTGTAACCAGGTTGAGGATCTTTGAGCATTTCAGGAACTCGTTCATCAATCATTCGTTGATGACCTGGCCAATTAGGATCTGTGACGACGCGGTTAAAAATAAGATTTTTCAGGTCATATTTGCGTATCTCGTCTGGCTTTATGATATAGGGTGGTTGCTTGACCTGTTTGATGTCGCGTTGAAGGAGTCTATTTTTACTCATGCCATTACACCTCTTAGATTGCAAACATTTGGAGCTTTTTCAGGGTTGTTTACGAACTACTAGCAATTTTCAATATTTCGGCGAACTGATATACTTCGGTGAAAGTATTGTAGAAAGGGGTTGGGGCAACTCGAATTACATCAGGTTCTCGCCAATCACAATAAATGCCTGATTGTGTAAGCTGATTGAAGAGCGCCTTCCCATTATGGTGGGTTCGAATTGAGAGTTGGCAACCACGCTGAGTTGGATCAGTGGGGGTAAGTATTGAGAAGTGTTTAGTGCCCAGTTTATGGATTAGAAATTCCAGGTAACCAGTTAATAGCACTGATTTTTCACGTAATTTTTTCATGGATACTTCGTCAAAGAGTTTCAAAGAAGCGTCCAAGGGAGCGAGGATTAGTGGTGAAATACAACTTATCTGCCAACCCCCTGCTCCAAAAATTGGGTCGATATCTGTACGCATCATGAACCGGTTTTCTAGTTTATTACCCCACCAGCCTTCGAACCGTGGAAAATCCTTGGAACCGTAATGGTTTTCATGGATAAAACATGCACCGGGTCCTGCGGGACCACCATTCATGTATTTATAAGTACACCAGACAGCAAAATCCACTTGCCAATCATGTAGGTTTAAGATAATATTCCCCGCAGCATGAGCAAGATCATAACCAACAATACAGCCATGTTTCTGACCCAATCTAGCGATTCGTTGAAGATCGAAAGCTTGTCCTGAATAGTAATTCACCCCACCAAGAAGAATGAGGGCAATCGATTCACCTTCCTTTTCCATGATCATTTTGAAGTCTTCCAGACTAGGTGTAGCATTCTTTGATGAGACTTCGAGTAATGCAGTATCTGGATCTAAACCATGGAATCGCATCTGTGATTTGATAGCATATTGATCGCTCGGGAATGCCTTTTCTTCGATGAGTACTTTGAATCGTGATAATGTTGGACGATAAAAGGAGACGAGCATTAGATGCAAATTCACTGTTAAGGAATTCATGAGGACGACTTCTAATGGTTTCGCGCCTACTATCTGAGCAACACTTTCCTTGAGTTGATCCTCGTATTTTACCCATGGATTCTTCCCGTGACTGAAGGCTTCAACGCCCCATCGTTCCCAGTCCTTCATCACTGATTCGACATGCATTCTTGCTGTTTTGGGCTGTAATCCCAACGAATTGCCTAAGAAATAGATTTCTTGTTTACCATCCTCATCGATGGGTAAATGAAAGGATTCGCGATACGAGGAAAGGGGATCTTTGTCATCCATCTTTGAGGCATAGGATTTCTCTGAAGAATAAGTAGCCATGTGGACCATGCTCCTCGAGTTATGTGGATATCTTAATCCTCTTAAGCCACTAGGCAAAATCAACAAATTACACAAAGTAGAGAAATGATTCGACTAGACGAGTATTAGATGGCCCGTTTTATCCCTGTGTCGAATAAAATGTCAAGGTCATACTGAAGGATGTTGGAGAACCCTGAGGTTCTAGAAGAAGAACGTGTCTGTTTTGTCTTCTGGTTCGTCTTTAGTTTTTTCCTTAGGTCTTTCTGATGAATCCGGTTTTTGCAGAGGTTTTAGTTCCTCATCGGGTTCCTCATCAGGTTCTGGCTCAGGTTCTGGAACAGCCTCTGGTTCTGGAGCCTCTGGAATAGGTGGCGGCGTTATTTCGGGTTCTGGTTCAGCTATCTCCTCTGGCTCCTCAGGTTCCTCAAGCGTTTCAATAGTTTCAAGCGCTTCCTCTAAAAACTTGATATCTTCCTCTTCTTCCTCTTCTTCCTCTTCTTCCTCTTCTTCCTCTTCTTCCTCTTCTTCCTCTTCTTCCTCTTCTTCCTCTTCTTCCTCTTCTTC
>JABXGY010000185.1 GCA_016550395.1 archaeon
ATTCCGTTCCCCCTCGAAGGTCCCCGTGTAAATTTAGTAGCACACCGTGACTTTGAGAAGGGAGAAGCAGTCACAATTTATGCCCACATGGATGTCGTTCCTATTGAAGAACCATGGACTAAGGAGCCCTTCAATCCTGTTGTTGAAAATGGGAAACTCTATGGTCGTGGAGCTATTGACATGAAATCAGGTATAGCAGGAATGATTGTCGCCCTTGAGGTGCTTCATGAACTTAGAATTAAACCTCATTTCGATATCATCTGTACACTCTGCACAGATGAAGAAATTGGTATGTACCCAGGAAGCTATCACCTTGCCAAAGAGGGATTCATGAAAGGCCATGTTGTCAACACGGAACTTGGGGCACAGATGCCTATTATCATTGCTGGAGTCGCAGGGAACGTTGATGTGAAAATTCGAACCAAAGGACGAAGTTGTCACTCTGGGATGAACTTCATGGGTGTTAATGCTGTTGAAGCGATGATACCAATTCTTACCGAACTAGAAACACTCAAACACAAAGTGGAAAAGCGAGAATCCAAGATTCCACTAATGCCGATTCTTAAAGCCTTTGGAGCCACTTCCGACTATATTACACCTATGTTCAACATTGACATCATTCAGGGTGGTACCAAAAGCAATATTGTTCCAGCAGAATGCGAAGTGGTAATCAACCGACGATATATCCCAGAAGAAACCTATGAACAAGTAGTCAACGAGATCCAAGACGCAATCAAGCGTGGACAAACGAAAAGTAAAGCCCTGGATGTAGAGGTGACTTTCATCCAGTCTTATTCACCATTCATCGCTGATACAACAAGTAAATATGCGAAGAAGATGAAGAAGGCACTCAAAGCCGTTCATGGATTCCAGGATGAGGATTTCGTCGTGGGTGGAGCTGCGGCATCAACAGATATGGGATTTATTACCCAAGCTAGTGACATCACAAATATCATTGGACTTGGAGCTGCTACACTTGATAACATGTCTGCTCACAAAGCTGACGAATGGGTACGTATTGATGATTTAGTAAATATGACTAAACAATTGGTCCATTACCTAGCCCTGTAGACGTCATCCACCAGAGAGTTTATCGAAATCTAGAGAGATCAGATGAGGAAAGGAAGCCATGGTGCGCTAAATGCCATCCATTGCATTGCAATAAAGAGCACAATGCCTCCGACGACCATTTGTCGTCCACGGGATGGCTTCCAGCCTGACAACCAAAAGATGACCCCCAAGGCTATGAGAGTCGCAGCAATGAAATTACCTGTGAAGAGGATTAATCCCCAGGCAATAATCAGATAGTGAATAAATTGCCCAATAAATTGGTCGAGTGGAAATTGAGCGCCTGAAATGACCTGCGTCTTCATTCACCCCGTTTGTTCGTCTACGAAAACTACTTTAAACTCCCCGAAATTGGGTAAAGATTCAGTGCAGATACTGCCTATTCCAACAACTTATTTGACACATTCTTACAAGCAAAATACTGATTCCAATGGTACATGAACGACTTGAAGAAGTCACCGATCAGATTTTCTTAGTTCGTGGAGAAACTAATGGACGGTTTCCCCACGCCCACTCATTCCTTATCATCGCCGATGAGACTGTCTTAATCGACACTGGTTGTGGAATCACCCTCTTACATGAACTCAATAGGGAATTCGACATTAGTTACATCATTAACTCCCACACACATCCTGACCACTCTGCGGGCAATTGGATATTTCATAATTGCCGTATTTTTGTTCCCCAGGAGGCTTTCAGCACAAGTGGTGATATTGACGCTTTATCTGTACGCTTTGTAGGTGATGTTCTCGCTCCAATCTGGCAGCAATTTGCTCGCACCGAAATGGGGTTTCAGAATTGTCGACCAACTCATAGCTATAATAACGAGACTATTTTCCGAATCGGTGACCTTGACCTAGTAACAATTCATACCCCAGGTCACACACAAGATCATTACTGTTTTTACCATAAACCGAAACGCATTCTATTTTCTTTCGATTATGATTTAACGTCATTTCCATGGTATGGTCATAATGAATCCAGTCTCGAAGAATTTCGTCAATCGATTCAATATCTCAAATCTCTACCATCGAACGTGATTTTATCATCGCACCGTGATATTATTACCCGGGAAATTCAGTCAGAATGGAATAACTACATCCAACGGCTTGATGAAAGAAATCAACGCATTCTGGATCTTCTGACTTCACCAAAAACAATTGCAGAGTTAGTTGACGCAGCCCCGATTTATCGCAAGTTCCCCTACCAAGAACCTCTACTCCGTTACTGGGAGGGAATCATGATTCAACAACATCTCAAAGAATTGGAAAATAATGGGCAAGTCTATCAAATTGATGAGAAGTTTCATCAGATCAAAAAATGAGTGGAGATTTATTATCGCAATCAAGTTAGAATTATTCGTGTTCAGATTTGAATTTCACGTGTATGAATTTACTGACGTTGAGCCAATCATTTAACTGCATCATCACCCGCGTTCGCCATTTCCATCTTTTCTCTCGTGTTATTCGAGCAAAGAGTGGGAACCACTCAAGAATATTCAGTCGATCAGACCATTTGTGAATCTGTTTTTCTGGATTTCCTAGACCAAAATGAATGTTAACACCTTGGATACCACAGGTTTGAAATCGTCGTTTTACAATTCGGATGCCCAGTTTGGAGGGCATGTCAAAGAAAATTTCACCGCCGGGAAACTTGGCAGCCATGGCATGAAATAAATCTGCAACGTTGTTTTCGGGAAAGTAATGAAATAAGCCTCCTGCAAAACAAAATAACCCATTTTCTTGGGTGAAGTTGATTTTGTTAAACCAAGTATAATCAAAGACAGATTTTGCGATGCAATAGTTACGATCATATTCGGGGAGGAATCGTTTTCGATAAGCAATGGCTTCAGGTAAGTCAAGATCATACCAAGTAATCTGGTTATTATCCACTCGGGGGAATGTAGTATCCAAACCGCAGCCGATATTCACGATTGATGCCTTTGGGTGTTCATCAACAAAGTTTTTGATGATATCATCAAAAGTTCGTGCACGAACCAGGAAGGTGAGTCCATAGAATTCGTCAATGAATTCCTCCATGGCTTGGAATTCGGCTTTTGCTTCTGGATGGTTCGCTATTACTTTTTGGATTAATTGTTCGGCTTCAGTATCTGTCAAAATCTCCGGATATAATTGACTGTATTTTGCTCGAGCCCATAAGGGACCAACCATAGTTGACTCTAGAGTCACAGAAACTGTTTCTTCGTTCTTTGACAATAGTAATTCACACTCACAGTTAGTCCAAGTAAATCTATTTATGTTCACTTTCTCCAACACGATACAGGTATACTTTGAGGTCGTTGTCTATCTTGATTGGCATCCACCCATCAAAGGTGTAGCGATTTGAGACTATTCGCGTCCCTGGTTGCAGTTCTTCAATGAATTTCGACTTCAACTTCTGATTAACTCGTTGACTTTGAAACACCGTGATAACGGTGGCAGCTTCCAGACTTTGATTGAAGAAGTTTCCTTGGATTAGTTTGACCTTCTGACTGAGCCCTTGCCGTTGGATGGCCCGGCGCGAAAGTCGTATTCGAATTGGATCGGCTTCAATTCCCACCGCGTTTGCTCCGAATGCTTGTGCTGCCATTATGATTATTCGTCCATGACCTGATCCTAAATCATATACAATATCTTCTTCTACGATGTCAGCAAGTTCTAG
>JABXGY010000025.1 GCA_016550395.1 archaeon
GGAACGGCGGATCGCAGCCAATGGTGTACCGGTTGTCTGATAAGGCATCGCCGGGCAGCTACGCTGTGCCCGATAAGCGCTGAAAGCATCTAAGTGCGAAGCGGGTCCCGAGACGAATCACCCACTCTATGGTTATTGGATGAATAGTCCACACTGGGCTAGGCGACTAGAACGGTGAACCATGGACGAAGGCTCCGGTAAAAGACCGGTTTGAACGAGCGGCCGTGTACGCACCGAGCTTCGGCGAGGTGTTGAGCGGGCCGCCACGTACCGCCTAAGTGTGTCGGTTTCGAAAGGAGCCATAAGCGCTGGTTCTGGAGCGATATTAGCCCAAGGGTATGCGACCACCACTTTCTTTTCATCATTTTAGCATGATTCGGTAATGAATTGTGAGAGTTGGTCACGAATAACACCTACGACGAGGAAGCTAATTGGTGTTTATGGTATTTTGTACTCGGTGTTAGCAGGGTATAATTGAGGCTGTTCGGGTCCTAGACTCTGTCGTTGAATCCATTCGATGTTATGTGCTTGTAAGATATCGCCATGTGAAATGATGCCCAGAAAACGTTCGGGGGCTTTCCTATCAACAACACAGACAATGCTTTCTCCGGATTCAATCATTTTATCAAGGGCTGTGTGGGCGGATTGGTCCGGAAAGACAGTAGGAGCTGGTCCGACCAGTTGTGCCACTGTGGTTTCCTCGGGAGACAATTCGTCACGTAAACTCTTGTAGACTCGTCGGAAGGTTACCAGTCCAACTAATCGATCCCCGTCAACAACAGGAAGTGTGCTATGTTGGGTTTGGTCTGCAAGTTCGATGACTTGAAATGCATACATGTGTGGTCGGGCGACGACGATGTCTTGGGTGCGCATAATCTGGTCAACGGTGATAGTGTCGAT
Source organism: archaeon (assembly GCA_016550395.1). Classification (GTDB taxonomy): domain Archaea; phylum Asgardarchaeota; class Hermodarchaeia; order Hermodarchaeales; family Hermodarchaeaceae; genus Hermodarchaeum. The sequence goes on from JABXGY010000025.1 coordinate 901, forward strand.
GATGTCAGCTATCAATTGGTGTTTCAAACGTATCCCTTTTGCAGCCAGTTTTTCGGTATAAATTGAATTACGAGAGAATAGGAGATTGACGAGGTAGCTTGTGGCGCAAGCTGCCATTAATGGGATTAAAAGAAGGTAATCTCTTGTCATTTCTGCAATCATGATGATGCAGGTTAAAGGAGCACGCGCTGCACCCGCAAATAGAGCACCCATACCAACGACCGCAAAGGCCATTGGAACGGTCATCATCCCAGGATTCATGAAGGAAAAAATACTTCCTAATGCGGCTCCTCCCATTGCACCCATATACAGGGTAGGTGCAAATACGCCACCTGAACCTCCTGAGCCGATTGTACTTGAGGTACTGAAGAGTTTCATTACCATTAATATTAACAAAGGACATAAAGTAAGAACTCCTAACAACGCGTATTCTATCCATTCATAGCCAACTCTGGCTACTTGTGGAAAGAAAAGGATAATCAGTCCAACTAATAAGCCCCCCAATGCCGGTTTGAGCATCCGAGGTAGTGGAAGCCGGTAAAAAAATACTTCAGTTGAATAGAGAATTTTTACCCAGATTATACTAAATAGACCTAATACAAAGCCAAGAACAATGAAGAGTAAGAGCTCCCAACTGTAGGGGACGAAGTATTGGGGAACCGTGAACCACGGATCAAGACCAAAAAACCAGGAAGCTATTGAGGTTCCAAGGACAGTCGATAGTAATACCGGAATCACAGCAATTGCTTCGATTCCTATCAATACGACTTCCAATCCAAATAGTACACCACCAATTGGGGCATTAAAAATTGCTGCCACTCCTGCCGAAATCCCACATACTGTTAATACACGTAATTCAGGCTCACTCAACTTCAACAATTGACCCAGACTTGAGCCTACGCCAGCACCAATTTGCCCAATCGGACCTTCAGCACCAGCACTTCCTCCAGAACCAATAGTAATCGAAGACGTGATGGCTTTGAGAAGTGGTACACGAGGACGAATTTTGCCCTGATTCAGGGCAATTGCTGTCATAATTTCTGGAACTCCATGGCCTTCTGCTTCTGGAACAAGTTTTGAGGTAATGACACCCACAATCAAGCCACCAAGAATGGGCATAATCACCAGTCCGATTGGAACCCACAATCCACCTACAAAGAAACCAATATGACCTAAAAAATCAAACAAATAGATCATAAATTCAATCAGATAACGAAATGCCACAGCACCTAATCCTGCAACAAGACCTATCACAACTGCTAATAAATTCAAACGAATCAAGCGTTTGGTGCTAACATCTAATTTTCTTTTCTTGAGCTGATTTCTTAGTTTTGTTTTGAATTTCATATA
>JABXGY010000186.1 GCA_016550395.1 archaeon
AGATTATTGAGTTTGGACATGTCAGGCGGTCTTACATGGGATTTCTGGGTGTAGGCGTGAACCCACAGATTGCGCGTACCTATTCTTTAGGAGTAAAGGAGGGCGTACTAATTGCACAGGTCGTTCCGAGAAGTCCGGTGGCACGGGCAGGGCTGCAAGAGGGCGATGTTATCATAGCGTTTGATGAAGAACAAATTACTTCGATGGGTGAAATCCAAGAACAACTACGGAAACGGGAGGTGGGAAGCCGCGTAGAGGTTACTATAGTGCGTGGTCGGAATCAGCGTCGGTTATCGCTTATTCTTGGGGAGGTTCCAGCTTAACCTCACTAGCTTTTTCATTAAGTTTGGGGATTGGAGGTTCTTCGTCTGGTGAGCTGGGTTCATATTCGATGTTGCTAACAAGCCAGAGTATTAGTGCAAAGAGGAGTATGTAGGCTAGGAATAATCCGATGTATATGAGGGGACGGATGGGGAAGAAAAGAATTGTTACGATGAGATCAATGGCTATTGGAAGTAAAACCAACATGAACCCAATTATGAGAAAACCGATCAATCCAGGTAGAATGTTAATGCGAGATTTAGTTTGAAGAGTTTTAACCCAGGTTGGTTGGGGTTCGCGTAGGTAATAGAAGAGGGCGAGTCCACCGACGACTATACCAATTAACCAAATTATGAGGAGAATACCAGCGTAGAATAGGAGGAGTGTGAGGTTATTAAGACTGAGGAGGATACTTTCTGTAAACCCGATAAAATTGATGAAGCCATGAATAATCATGGGGTAGATAACATTTCGTGTCGTGACATAGACGAAACCGAGGAAGAGACCGAGGACAAAACTTGTGATGAAATGAGATATCACATAGCTTGGACTGCCAAAAAGGAGATCGTTAGGGACATGAATCATTGCGAATGCTAAGCTAGATGCAATGACTGCAGCGGTGGGCGCCATGCCGCGGATTTCCAGTGTGGAAATAAGCATTCGTCGGAAGATGAGTTCTTCAAAGATTGCTGCCCCAAGGGACGCGGTAGCAAAAAAGAGCACGATATTACAGGGATTAGCTAGTTGCTCCAGGCCCAAAATAATATCGCCATAAGAATGTTCTATGGGCATTCCCAGAGTCGTAAAGATGACAAAGAGGATGAAAGCAAGAAAGATTGCGACGGTGAGAGCTAGACAAGCTACACCCACAACCTTAACGATATTTATTGGTGATATTGGTTTAGTCTCAACATCTTTCACCTTGAAAAAGGGTATCAAAAAGAATAGCAAAACGATAGTCCCTATGATTTGACCGAAAAAGTTCAGTTGTAGGTTTTGTATGATATCATCGGGGCTTAAAATGGGGATAGCAAGGTGGATAAGAATGAGAATAATTGCACCTAGCGTTAAAAGTAGTACTCCTAAAATTGTCATAACAGAGGGAGTTAGGAAGTTAAGGAAGCTCTCATCGCGTTCTTGGATAACCAATGATATCACCGGTAGCAGGATTATATATGCTAGGACCAAAAAAAGCAAGCCCTCGTGTCAAAAATACGGTTCCAAAATTATAGAACCCTAATCTGGAATCATTGTGGGAGGCAGGATGCGTACTTGGACTACTCATTGGACTAGCTTCTCCCCAAAGAGGTTCACTCTGAGTCGTTCTATGGCTGTTAAAATCCAAGGATTGTTTAATTATTTGAGTGGTTTAATCTTCCACACCCAAGTTAGATAGGATAAGGGGTGCAAGAAGACGGAAGGGGCGGATGCTATTCATTCCCGTTTTGGCGCTGGTTTCGACATAGGTTAGTTTATGCTGAGCAGCAAATTCCTGTGCTTCAGTTTCTTGTACGGATGAAATTAGGTCAGCCTTGTTACCCACGATAATCATGGGAATTTCTCCGCAAGAGCGTTTGACTTCGTCCATCCAGAAGGATAACTTTTCAAAGCTCACTCGATTCGACTGATCAAACACCAGAATTGCCCCACGAGCTCCTTTGTAATACTTCTGCCGAATGGGGCCAAATCGTTCCTGTCCAGCTGTATCCCATATACTCATACGAAGCTTATTGTCTCCGATTGATATGTCTTGGACAAAGAAATTAACACCCAAAGTAAGGATGTATGAGGGATTAAAGACACCTTTAACATATCGAACGACTAGGCTAGTTTTTCCCACTGCTGGATCTCCAACTACCACAATTTTAGCCCGGTAACTGTAGGCGGGCTCTTCTGTGCTTGACGTTGGAGGAGGTGGAGTCATAAAAGTTCCATCACTAATTTTTCTGTAAGGTTATATTCCTTTAAGCGTTCATTTTCGGCTTTAATCATGGGGGCGAAGTGTTTGAAGAAGAGTGTTTCATAGCTCTCTCTGCGCCGAGTGCGGCGGGCAATGGCGATTAGTTCTTTTAGGATCTGGTGTAGAGTATCAACGAGGGTCTGAAGACGAACAAGATCGGGGTTTACCTGATCATAGGAAACGACACCATGTTGGTCAACAATCATATGACGAAGGGCAGGATCTGATTGAAGATGTGTTTTGAAGATTCGTTCAATATCTGAATAATGCATTTCACGGGACCGGTCTGAGAGTATCTTTTGTAGCGTTAGATTGTAGAATTCTGTATATACGTCAAGAATAT
>JABXGY010000187.1 GCA_016550395.1 archaeon
GTGGATTATTAGTTATCGGTGATGATTCACCCACCATCTTTGACATGCTGACCCTCTTTGCGGGAATCGACTGGGAAAGTGGGGGAGTTGGTGGCACCACGACAGATATCACGCCTCACCCTGTTACAACAGGTGTCTTTTCTGCCTACTTCAGTTCTCCAATGTGTAAACTTTTAGTTTCAGGTGGAGCAATTAGTCTCATAAGGAATTCTGGTGAAACGCTTCTAGCTGCCTCTGAAATTGGCTCTGGTCGTGTTCTTGGGATTGGTGATGAACATACTATTCAGGATGGCATGATCGATCAAGATAATAATCGTCAATTAGCTCTCAATATGATTGACTGGCTATGTAGGATTCAATATCTCCATGATCTCCGTGTGGTTCTCGAAGTTCCACTATATGGTTTACCTGGAGACCCGGTATCCATCAATGCAACAATTAGAAACAGTGGCTTAGAAAATGAGACCAATATCACTGTCCATTTCTATGTCAATACATCACTAGAAGATAGCGTCACAATACCTGAATTAAACAGCAGCGATTCGATTGAAGTTGGAACGATATGGACAACCTCCACCCTAGGTAATTATAACATCACGGCATTCATTGTCCCGGTTCCACTAGAAAATGTTACCACGAATAACATCGCTACGCGATGGATACGAATCCGTGAAATAAGCACTTACATCTTGTTTGATCAAACCCATATGAACATGTTTGAAGAAAATTACACTCATTGGTTTGCTGAACTATACGCCTTAGGCATCTCAGTTGATGTTTTATACTCTGGTCCTATCGATGCTGCAACCTTGAGTGGCTATAATGCACTTTTATGTATGAGTCCATGGCTCACCTATTCTAGTACTGAATTAACAGCAATCCACGACTTTGTCGAAAATGGCGGTGGACTCTTCGTAACTGGTGACTGGAACCCTGCTGCTGCCTCCGACCTTACAGCTCCTTTTGGTATTACATACGAAGAAGATGGAAATTCCAGTATCGTCAGTGACATCACCAACCATCCCGTTACCGAGGATGTAGATTACATCTACTTAGAATGGATGCAAACTCACCTCATCGTTTCGAATCCTGCGACTTCATTAGCCCGAACTCCAGTGGGTTTTTCAGTTCTAGCTGCTTCTGAAGTCGGTGGTCGGGTTATCGGTTTTGCATCTGGCCTTGCATTCGCAGATTACATCGTCAATACCATGGACAACTTGAAGCTAGCTGTCAATATTATTACCTGGCTCACTGATGACAATATTGCTCCACTTCCACCCACACTTAACGAAATAACTGAAATTATTACATTACCTGACTTTTCGGTCACCTGGTCTGCTGCCTCAGATCCTGATGGTGTTATCACTTTATACCATCTACAACTTGATGACGATACATCGTTTACCGGAGTGATCGGATCTTGGTCCACACCCGATACAAACTGCACTGTGACCATATTACTCGATGGAACCTATTATTTGCGCGTCCGAGCCCGAGATGATGGCGGTCGGTTTAGTTCATGGAGTAATGTCATCACAATTACCGTTGAATTACCAAACCTTCTTCCCCTTGCACCTGTACTGAGTATTACTGATTTTACTGGTACGACTGTGACGTTAAGCTGGACCGAATCAGAGGATCGTGATGGCTATGTATGTAACTATCTTATCCAAATGGCTCCAAATCCGGCTTTTACATTCATTTCCGGAACCTGGTTAATCAATGACACTTCCCTAGCTATCGCAAATCTTCCTGCTGGTTCCTGTTTCTTCCGCGTCTCCGCCATTGATAATGAAGATGCCATTGGCGAATGGAGTAATGTTTGCGATATTCTTGTTCCTGGCATTCCTACAACAATCCTCATCGCTATAGTTGCGATAATCGCTATCAGCGTTTGTGCTATTAGCGGAGCATATTGGGTCCGTAAACGACGAATTTCTGGCAAAGTTTAATTTCAACTAAAACCCACTTTTGCATCTGGTTTGACCATCTAAGTCATTGGAATTTGACCCATTCATTGGTGAAAGAGAAATGGTATCGAATGCTAGTATCATAACCAAAGTTAAGCAAACGTTATTAGAAATTAGTAAAGCAGAACACCGTCATCCTGATGTAATTGCACAAGCAAAGAAAATAGATTGGTATGAGGATTTTTCATCTGGTTATAAGGGACTTTACTACTTTGTTCCAATTTCTCTTTCTCCGAACTATCAACGGCGATTACGGGTGCCCGCAGTAGACGTTCCGATGGTTCGAAAAGTGAGTGCAACGTTATTTCAATCCCTGAAAGACGACGATATTAGTGATGTTGATACAATTCTTTCCCTTTGCAATGAATTATTGGAGAAGTGGAGTTGGGAGTATCGTACCATTGCCTTCGACTGGTCCTTCAGAATCCGCAAGCAATTTGAACGACAACATTTTCCACTCTTTAAAGGATGGACAGAACTCTATCTTTCAACCTGGGGTAGTGTCGATGATTTTTGCACTCACACAATGGGTTACTTCTTTTATGCATTCCCAGAATTCGCGTCCCAAGTAAGAAATTGGGCTACCTCTCAAAATCCTTGGATTCTACGTGCAGCTGCCGTGTCACTCATTTATGGATTGCGTCGTGAGGTGCATCTAGAGTATATCTTCGATATTACTGATGCGATGTTATTAGATCCTCGAAAGTATGTCCAAAATGGTTATGGTTGGATGCTTAAGGAAGCAACCAAATTTTACCAAGATCAAGTCTTCGAATACATCATGCGAAAGAAGGACATAATGCCGCGTCGGGCTCTCCGGTATGCTATTGAGAAAATGCCGAAAACTCTCAAGACACAGGCGATGGCATGATTTTTTCCGGAACAGTTAGGCTCTTAATGAACTTCATATTCGTTATCACAGAGGTCATGTTCTGATGAAAGAAAATCATGGATATTGCGGGTATCGGTGCCATCTATGTGCCGCCCAGTCACCTGATAAAGACATCCGCCAAAAACTTGTAGATGGCTGGCGAAAATATTTCGGACATCAAGATTATACAGCCGAGAATGTCCAATGCGATGGTTGTAAGGCCGATGGTAAACTCGCGGATAAAAAATGTAAAGCTCGACCTTGCGCCAAAGAAAAAGGCGTAGAATATTGCATGCTGTGTGATGAGTTTCCCTGTGATAAAGTGAAACATCTATTGGGCAGCCGCAGCGGTATGCTCCTCTATTGTTTACCTCGCACCTTCGAGGTCACTGAAGACGAGTATAATCTGTGTATGACACAATTCAACAGCATGCCTTTCATTATCAAAACACTTGTTCAACAAAATAGGGTACCCTCTTGGTGGAACAATACAAAAAAATCATAAGACAAATGAATGGTAGGATCGCTCTAGCAAAATTACCAAAATAATGGGATTAAGAGGCTAATTTAGTCTTTAATTGAGCCGGTTTTGCCCTTTCAATCTGAATCCTATCAAGATCATGAAATCTCATAAATCGTACTAATTCCTGTTTAATTGGCTCAATAGTTTTCGAAATTATTTTTCGAGGAATATCGATTTCCACATTATGAAGAATCAGGGTTCCTGTCGGTCGATCTGCCTTGGGATCTATTCGCCCAATGAGGTTATGTTGCCATAGAATAGGAGTGACATAATACCCAAATTTTCGATTCGCCGGGGGCGTATAGGCTTCAAGTTTTATTTTCATATTAAAAAGACGTTCAACTCGAGCTCTATTCCAAAGAACGTTGTCAAATGGATTGAGAAACCATGCACACGAAGCCAAATCACGGCGGTCTTGCACTTTATGGAGAAAGGGCAGATGTCGAGTGAGTACATAATACTGGCTTTTAGCGTTGAGAACTGAGATTTTCGTCACAACATCCTCTTGTTCTAAAATATCAAGATGCCTTTCCATGGTCTTCGTGCGATTCCCTATCATATCTAAAGCGAAATTCCCACAGGTTATGTACTCACACAAGCCTCGGGCAGTGCTAGCAACCAAACAATCCAGGTTGCGTTCCATGAAGTATCGCCAAACCTGATCTTTATCCACATGCCCCTCGAAGTATTTACTTGGGATGACTCGTTCGGATAGGTCATAGACTCGTTGGAAATTTTTTCGTTCAGTGACAGCAAGACGACCGGTTTGCCAAAGAAGATCTAATGCCTGTTTTGCTGGTTTCCAGTCCCAGAAGCCCCCCCGTTTTTTCTCGCTAGGGTCTTCAAAGTCCTTACTACTTAATGGACCCTCATTTCGAATTCGTGCTTCAACGCTGTACATGTGGTCTTTATACTTGTGGAGTTGGGATTTCTCCCAGTTATTAATTGGAAACCGCTTCATGCGATAACGATAGTAGGGATACTCTTCGATGGGTACAAAGCAGCAGGCATGAGCAAAGTGTTCAAATACCTGACGGTTTCGAAGCGCATCCCAGATATGGTCAGGGTGATAGTTTTTTACACGGTTTCGAAGTGTTAAATGATGACTCCTTGCAACTACGGAAATCGTATCAATCTGAACGGCTGCAATTTGTTGGATGGCTTTTTGCACACTAGACCATCGTGGTGCATCATCTAATCCCTGACGTGTAGTGAAAGCTGCTCGAAGCACTGATTTATCGAAATAATCCACAAAACCACATCTAATCTACCCAGAAAGGAGCCATCTAATAATCTGAAATTTTCCTCATCTGTGGGAATAGGATTCTTGTTGTTATCTAAATATGTTCAACTCTTAAAAAGGTCGTTTGGTAACTCTCGTTGTGGAGCTTTAGAGTGAAATATAAAACATTCTAAAAAATCATCTTAGAATTTTGCAAAATTAAGCATTTGTGGGACTAGCTCATCTAATATCGGATCTAGATTGGGACCATTTGGGCTTCTTGTCTCGTAATACAGCATCTCCAGTTGTTCTGCGAGGGCTTGTGCGGCTTTTCTGGTTACCTGACGACGACCAGATTGGCTCAGTTTATAACCTACAAGACCCGCTGGAATATCGCTATTGATATCTTGCACTACTCCGAGAAGTGAAGGGATTTGATCTAAAGCTTGTTTCTTGTCAACATCGTAGAAGAAAAGTGCTCCATGAGCTCCACGATAGTGAGTGAGAAAATAGGGAATATATGGTGGAAGGATACTCCACGCTAACACTCGAATTTGATATTCGATACGCTCATAATCCCGAAAGGCTAAATTGAATCCTAGGGTAGCTCGATAATCGGTTGGGCTTAGTTCGAATCCTGAATGTTCTAAGAGTTGAGTAAGATCTAAGTCTTTTTCCGCGATTAATAAGAGTTTTAATCCATATCTTTGACGAGATAAATCACCCACTAATGCACGTTGCGTAGTAAAGGTATAGCCACCAGGGAGAATCTCTTTGTCCTTCAACCATTCATGGAACTGGTTCGCTAATTCGGCTTCTTTCTGTTTAATGGGGTCTTTTAGGTCCGCCGGAACTCTTGGTGGTTCTTGGGAACTATCTTCTTCTTCGATAATACGAAGTCTCATATCAAACCGGGTCAATTGAGTGTGACATTTCGGACACTGTCCTCGTTCATCGGGATCTACCCAATGACCACAACTCCAACACTTTTCTGAAATAATCACTCGCCCCTAATCTACAGTTATTAAGTGTCTATTTCTCTGTTGCGCATTGACTTAATTTCCCTAATTCATCTTACAGTTATTTGTCAATATTCCAGGCTTGTGCGAATTTATCGCCGACTTGCCAATAACTCTTGGTCATCATGGAAAAAGGAATGGCTCTCAAAATCAGCTTATGAGGAAGCTTATCCCTACATGATCCGAGGATATAATAAAGTGCGATTTCTCGGTCTCAATCATCCAGACGCTGAACTCGATTGGCGTATTCCAATTAAGCCAAAAAAAGAAAATGAGTTGATGAATGCTGGTCAGATAAGTA
>JABXGY010000188.1 GCA_016550395.1 archaeon
AAGTTAACTGACCTTTCTGATTTTGATGAAATCATTATTGCAGATATCAATACTGAAACCGCAGTCAAATTAGCAGATGAACTCGGTAGCACCTGCACAGCATGCGAAGTCAATGCATTAAATTCAGAAAGTATTAGTCAAGCTATTGACGGATCTGATGTGGTCCTCAATTGCGTTGGACCCTTCTACCAATATGGACCCCCGATACTCAAAGCTGTAATTGAATCAGGAATCAATTATGTTGATATTTGTGACGATGTAGAACCCACCATCGAGCTCCTCAATATGCATGCTGCCGCAAAAAAAGCAAAGATGTCAGCTCTCATTGGAATGGGAAGTTCTCCAGGAGTTACGAATATCTTATCAAAATTTGCTACCGAACAGCTTCTAGAAAGAGTTGAGGCTATTGATATTTACCATGCACACGGTGGTGAGCCAACCGAAGGTGCAGCAGTAATAGCGCATCGTATCCATGCCATGACCTCTGATATTCCAATGTATCTTAATGGCAAATTACGCACCATTCGTTTCTTCGATGAGATGGGATTAGCTTTACGTGAAGAAGTCGATTTCCATCAAATTGGAAAACATCTTGTCTACCCCTATCCTCACCCTGAAACTATAACTTTGCATAAATACATTGATTGTCAACGTGTAACCAATAAGGGAACTGTACTTCCTGATGAATATTTCCAGTTTATTATCGATTTGGTTAAGCTGGGTATCACTGATGAAGATGCTATTGAGGTAAAAGGGCAACCAATATCCCCCCGTGATTTCATTATCGCGTATATTATTAGAGAACGAGAACACTTTCTTCAGAAAACAAATTTTGGAGTACAACGAGGATGCCTGAAAACTGTTGTCTCAGGAACAAAGCAGGGAAAACCTCACCAATATGTGTTCTCCATGTCTTCAATTGGTCGGGCGATGGGAGAAGGAACTGGTATACCAGCAGCGCTTGGAGCTACTTTGATGCAACGTGGGAAAATTAAGATGAAAGGTGTATTTCCACCCGAGGCATCCGTTCAACCCATGGATTTCCTAGCCGTATTTCAGGAATCAGAAAAACTTGATGCAGTAACTGGCAAAGATTCACCACTTTTGGTTGAATCCATTGATGCAAAGGGAAAAGTAAAACAACTATCATTCTAACTTCTAGTATTATTCACTCCCGAAGCCTATTTCAGAACCAAGCAACCCAAAAAATAATATTTCACATCATAAGGAGGCAAGCGCGATAAACCCAGTAAAGAGCCAAGACAAATATATTCTAGCCATAGATCACGGCACTTCCGCCATGAAACCCGCAATTGTATCAACTCATGGAGAGGTTCTTGGTTGGACCTATGAAAAGACTCCGCTCTATCTTCATCCAGGTGGAGGAGCTGAGCAAGATCCAGATCAATGGTGGCAAGCGTTTCTAACCGCTGCGAAGAACCTGATTGATCAAGATCTTGTTCCTGTAGAAAAAATTGTAGCTGTCTGTAATACAGGCCAATGGTCAGGTACTGTTGCCGTTGACGAGATGGGCCAACACCTCATGAATGCTGTGATCTGGATGGATTCCCGTGGCGAACCCTATATTCGAAAAAAGCTTCAAGGACTCATTAACATCCAAGGCTATTCTTTGTTTAACCTGCTTCGATGGTTAAGAAAAACCGCTGGAATACCTACAAAGAGCGGAAAAGACCCAATAGCACACATTCTTTACATCCAAAACGAGCATCCAGACATCTATGATCAAACTCACATGTTCCTTGAACCAACTGACTACATTAATTTCAGATTAACTGGTGAATACGCTTCTTCTCCCTCTTCGATGATGCTCCATTGGGTGACTAACATCCGCGATATTAATAATATCCGATATGATGATGATCTAATCAAACGCCTGGGGATTCATAAGGATAAATTGCCACCTCTAAAACAATCGATTGATGTATTAGGTACTATCCAGTCTGAAGTCGCTTCATCCATTGGCCTCCAAAAAGATGTGAAAGTGTTCGTAAGTACATCGGATATTCCTTCAGCGGTGATTGGATCAGGAGCTGTTCGAGATTTTGAAGGACACGTCTATATTGGGACGAGTAGCTGGTTAACATGTCATGTGCCTTACAAGAAAACAGACATCGATTGTAACATCGCATCTTTACCCTCGGCAATTCCTGGTCGCTATTTCATTGCGAATGAACAAGAAACAGCGGGTGCTTGCTTAACCTACCTCCGTGATCAAGTCTTTTATCCAGATGATGAAACTAAATGTGGAAATCAAGCCGTCTACCAAGAATTTGACCGTATCGCTGAAGAAGCACCTGCAGGCAGTAATAATATCATCTTTACTCCCTGGCTTTATGGAGAACGCACGCCCGTAGAAGACCATACCCTTCGAGGTGCCTTCTTTAACCTTTCCTTAGATAGTGAAAAACGCCATCTTATCCGTGCAGTCTTCGAAGGCGTAGCCTATAACAGCCGATGGGTTCTCAATGCAATCGAAAAATTCATTAAACGACCATTTGACAAACTCAATATCATCGGAGGCGGAGCACAATCCGACATCTGGTGTCAAATCTATGCGGACATATTAAACCGTAACATCCACCAAGTTCATGATCCACTTCAGTCGAATGCACGAGGAGCTGCATTCATCGCCAGTGTTGGTCTTGGACACATCACCTTCGAAGACATTCCAAATCTAATACGAATCTCCAAGGTCTACAAACCAAATCCTGAACACCGAACACTTTATGACTCGCTCTTTGAAGAATACATAGGCCTCTATAAGAAAAATAAGGCATTTTATCAACGTCTCAACGCTTAAGAACACAAATCTTATGTGACAGATTATTTTTTCTTTTCTGCCTTCTTCGGTAGCGCATCTAACCATCTAGACCTATCAAAATACACTTCATTCCTAGTAATTTTTCCATCATCTACTTCCACGATATCCATACCATACAAAACTATTTTCTTGCTTCCAACAGGGATTACAGCCCTCCACTTCCCAGTAAACCCACGTAAAGTTGGAAATACCTCCACAACTTCCCACACCCAATTCGGGTTCGCTGCAAGAAGTTTTGTGAAATATTCCCGCAACTGATCATGACCCTGAATTCCTTCTGGATTGGCAGGATCGATGTATAAGGCATTTTCTGCATAAAACTCTAGCAATTTTTCAGGTTCATTCCCTGTCCAAGCAGGTAACCATTTACGGCAAAACTCAAGAATATAAGCCTCTTCAGCCATTACGCTTCCCTTCATCTATCAACAATGTGGTTTAATTATTTAATCGTTCATTCTGAATGCCCTTTGTAAAAAATAATTCGTCAGAACCATAAAAAACAACTTGCTATCAAAACCAATATTTCTTTCTTTACGGGACAAAATAAGCAAATGAATAAAGTTGAAAAATAGCTTCTCGAAGTCCTGAATCTATACAACCTCATATGTGATGCAAGATAACTGATAAATAATCTAAAACGAAAACAATTACTGGGATATCATAGGCGAGTTGGGCAAACATTGCAAAAAAGCCTGGTACTTTGGAGCATTGTCTTTATTCTACTAACTGTAGGATACATTCCCAGTACAGCTGTGCAGGATATGAATCCCGCACCATTACAAACGACTATTCCGTCATATTCGGGTTTAGGTACTAACTTTGATGTATTTGAATTCACTCAAAACGCAAGTCAAACCATTACTAATGGTCGCAATGATACTTCATTTACCTACCCGTCTAATTGGTTACCCCCCAACTATTATGGATACCGACTACATGCAGATATTCATAATCTTAAGAAAACGGAAAACCCGGTAAGCAATGGTGATTTCGAAAAATATCCTGAGGTGGGAAATAATTGGACATTAAACCATCCTGGACCAGCAGTAATCAGTTCAGCAAGTAATACTTCAGGGGGTAATCCAGGATCTTGTCTAGAAGTTAAACTATTAAACGATCGATTGCCATCTACGGGAGTATCCCAAATTGATAATAATTTTACATACATATCCGAATTGGTACCCGATTCTCTTACAGTATCCTTTGATATTCGATTTTCAAGTAATATAACCAAAGCAAGTTGGTTACAAGTAAGCGTGCTAATTTTAGATGATAATGGAAATCCCAAAGGTCTTTGGGGTCAATCTACTTCTAACTTTTACAGCACGTTATGGACTGATATAACTTTTTCAACATTATTTATCAATGGATCAACAACACTTAGAATATCTGTTGAAAAAAATGATGGGCGTAATATTCGTGTTGATGGACTCATCTATTTTGATAATTTTGAATATTTAATTGGTTCCGATACAACACCAAGTGAAGTTGCATTAGCTCTCAATGAAACCAGTATAGTGAATACGTTTGGTTCGAATGGGGAAGTTGACATCTACGCAGATGCTATTTTAAAGGAAGAAATCAGCATTTCAAATGCTTGGAATACGACCCAGGTCTTTTCATTCAATTCCACGTTCTCGATTACCTTCGACTATCAATATATTATGTATGTAAAATCTGAAGCTGCTGAATCTGCATCATCTTGGTTTAGTGTGCAAATAAATATGGATCCAGATTGGATAATCAATTACACCGTTCCATCGGGACACATTCCGCCAGGATATCAAGGTTATCAATTCGGACTCTACCTCCCAGAAGGATGGGTTTTTTCAATAGTACGCGACAAAATCGGAAACATAATTACGAGTTATAACTACAACTCTACAACCCAATTTCTTCTAATAGAAGATAACTTAGCCATACCAGATGATACCTTTTCGATTCAGTCCTCTAGCCAAAATTATATCTCTGAAATATACATTCAAAAAAGTTCAGATGCTCTAGGTCCCTGGACCAACATATCATCAGATGACTACTTTATCATTGGAGATTACTTCCGCGTATATGCTGTAATTGAAGCCCTAGACAGTTTCGGTAATACTGGAACCGTTTCAATTATGTTGCCAAACGGAACAGTATGTCATAGTGATACTTCTATTACGTTTAATTCAACGACCAATACGTTGACTAGTACGGCATGGATGGTGGAATCCTTATGCGAGGCCTTTGCAGGTGAACCCTATTTCGCCCTCGTGAGCTATAATTCGACAAACCAATGTGGATTTCGATCTCATAACTTTCTAATAATGAACCAAGCGAAAGCGACTTTGATTGAACCAGTGCCAGATTCCATAATGGGTTGGGAAGGTTTTACCATCAATGTGACGTGGCAACATATGCTTACGGATAATTATATCTCGGATGCAGAAGTGATTTTACGATATAATGATAATTTTAATCAAACCCAATTTGCTGAAATGACTCCTAATGGATATGGTTCATATTCGATTCAACTATCAACCAATCAGTATAATTCCAGTTCATTACTAACCTTTGATATCGAATTTTTTAAAGAGGGTTATGTAAATGCAACTTATGCAACTGGAACATCATTCCACTTTACTGTAATTGTGAATACAGGAATTCCTCCTTCCTTTTTTGGTATCCCGACCAGCGTTCTTATCATGGCACTGTTACTTATCTTACTCATTATTTCAACAGGATTAGCTTATCGAGTGTATCGTAGACGAGTGCTAATTCCCCGTCAGATTGCCCATCAAAATACACTTCAACAAGTTCTTGACATGTTTAGCGATGTCGCTAGCATAACGAGAATCCTTGTAGTCCACCGAGATTCGGGTATAGCGATTTTCGATCCATTCCAGGAAAAGGGAATGGATGCCTCTCTTTTCGGTGGGTTTCTCCAAGCAATACAGGCGTTCGCCATTGATGTAGCTAATGGAGCAGCGGATAAAGATTTACAAGCGCGTACCCGTCTCTCGGAAATTACATATGAAGGATTTCGCATCATAATCCATGATGGGCAATTGGTACGAACGGCGCTTGTCTACAAGGGTACACCCAGTGAAACCCTGAAAGAAAGTATCAGTTCATTTACAATACGATTTGAAGATCGGTATCTGAGTATTCTAGAAAAACGTGCAACTCAACCAGGATTATTCAGCGGAGCCACTGATTTAGTAGAAGAAATCTTCCATGTATCCTTATTATTCCCTCATACGGTTGAAGCTAAAACACCAAATATTTCATTAACTACTCTTGAAAGTAAATTGCATTATGTGGCGTATATGCTCACAAAAAATCGAGAATACGTCTATCTCCAAGAAATTGTGAACTCATATTTAGAAACTATGCAAGAAAACCCTCTCGAACTTCTGAATGCCCTTCTTCAATTGCGTAAGAAAAAAATTATGATTCCAACAGATCATTTCAAACTAGTGAATGTTGCTTCGAACTAAGCGAACTAGCCAGAGGCATAATTAATTCATTTTGATAAATTATTGTTCAACGGGGCGTCTTAGATACCAAATCGCAAATACTAAGACGATAACGATGACAATTATCCCAACGAGTATAACAAGTGGGAGAGCTGACGGAATGAAGACAATCGAAAGCTCGAATTTCCCAGAAATAGTTGCTGGGAGCCGTGAACTCCGACCAGCTGCATCGAAAGCAGTAAACCAGTAATAAATTGTATCATGTGTCACAAAGGAAACTGGTATGGTAAATTGATAGATATCATCGGAGATTTTGTTCATTAAAACAACGTGTTCTGGTCCTCCTTCCACATGAAATGTCAATTCCACCCGGTCAACGAAATCATCATCTGTAACGTTAACAGATAGAGTGATCGGAGTATCAGTCGACGCAGAACCTGGAGGAGTGTGAGAAATCAGTGGATTAGCCATATCTTGTTTGGCAAAGAAAATATCCTGATCAGTGACTTTGCGTCCATCAGTCCAGACAATGTAGAGCCTTCCAGTGGGTCCAGAACGAAGTGTGAAATAATCACCAGGACGAGTGAAAGTAAGTGGGAACCCCTCACTAGTGATTTTGACATTCTCGCTGAAAGTGACTCCACCATCAGTCGATTGACTATAATAGATGTCCCATTCATCATTTCTTGCATCAA
>JABXGY010000189.1 GCA_016550395.1 archaeon
GTTCCTGGTTCTGTTTGATATTACCACTCGTTACCAGATATTCATGGTGTTCTTGAATTGCCTTAACTAATTCTTCTACTCCTTCTCCTGTAGTAGCAATGACTTTGATAATAGGTGGTTCCCAATCATCGCTTGTTCGATCAAGGTTTAAGGCCATTTGGAGTTCAACATATCGACGATCGGCTCCATCAAGATCTGCCTTGTTAATAGCAAAGATATCACCGATTTCCATGATGCCCGCTTTGATAGTCTGAATATCATCACCTAATCCAGGTACAGAGAGAAGAACG
Source organism: archaeon (assembly GCA_016550395.1). Lineage (GTDB taxonomy): Archaea > Asgardarchaeota > Hermodarchaeia > Hermodarchaeales > Hermodarchaeaceae > Hermodarchaeum. The sequence goes on from JABXGY010000189.1 coordinate 291, forward strand.
ACTGTCTCAGCGATCTGGATAATGTTGACTTCAGCTTGACCAGCACCAACTGTTTCGACGATAATAATATCTTTACCTAAAGCATCAAGGATATGGACAACATCATAAGTTGCCCAGGCTAGACCTCCCAAACTACCCCGGGATCCCATACTCCGAATGAAGACTCCGGGATCGGTGGAAAACCGACTCATACGGATTCGATCACCGAGTAGGGCACCACCAGTGAAAGGACTACTAGGGTCAACAGCGACTACTCCCACGGTTTTCTCTTGGTCTCGATATTCTTTAATTAGTTTATCAACCAAAGTACTTTTTCCAGACCCTGGCGGACCAGTCACTCCAATTATGTGAGCATTTCCTGTGTGTGGGTATAACTGTTTGATAGTTGCATGAGCTTCTGGGGACCTGGATTCAGCTAGAGTCATCAACCTGGCTGCAGCACGGCGGTTGCCCTTTAGGAGCTCTTTGACCAATTCATTTGCATCCTTGGTCATGAAAAACGCCTTTCCTCAGCACCTTAGAGTGTGCAGTTTAACCTCCAAACGGTTTACTTTATATTCTTTCGAATGAATTCAACGATTTCACCCGTTGGCGTTCCAGGTCCAAAAATTGCCTTGATACCCATTTTCTCTAAGGGCTTGATGTCTTCTTCTGGGATAATACCTCCGGCTATAACAAGGACATCATCTATTCCCTTCTCTTTCAATAATTTCATGATTTCCGGAAACAGACGCATATGCGCACCTGAAAGGATACTGAGACCAATAACATCAACATCCTCTTGTAAAGCGGCTTCAGCGATTTGTTCAGGTGTTTGTCGTAATCCTGTATAGATTACTTCAAATCCCGCATCACGCAAGGCCCGTGCAACCACTTTGGCACCCCGATCATGTCCATCAAGACCGGGTTTTGCAACCAACACCCGGATTTTTCGTTCCGATTCTGTCATAGGTTTCAACTCATTCTATGATTTGTTAGTTAGAAAATGATTGGTTCCTGATATTCTCCATATACATCGCGTAACGCGTTACAGACTTCTCCAACTGTAGCATACTCTCTGACGGCTGCTAGAATGTGGGGAAGTAAATTCTCCGTTCCCTCTGCCGCTTTCTGCAATCGGCTTAATAACTGCTCCACTTTGTTGTTATTTCGGGATTTTCGTGTCTTTTGTAATCGCGCAAGTTGTGTTCTTTCAACTTCGGGATCGATTTTAAGCACTGGAATCTCTAGCCTATCATCGGTTATGTATTCGTTGACTCCTACGATGATTCGTTCTTTTTCCTCGGTCTCTCGTTGATAACGATAGGCGGAATCAGAAATTTCGCGTTGGAAGAATCCCTTCTTAATTGCTTCAACAACGCCACCCAATTTCTCAATACGGTCAAAATACTTGTAGACTTCCTCTTCCATCTCATCAGTTAACGCTTCGATGAAATATGCGCCACCTAAGGGATCAATGGTATTTGCAACACCACTTTCATGGGCAAGAATCTGCTGGGTTCGTAGCGCAATAGTAGCTGCTTTTTCCGTGGGTAATGCCCATGCCTCATCCATCGAGTTTGTGTGAAGGGATTGGGTCCCTCCTAATACGGCTGCAAGTGCTTGGAGTGTCGTCCGAATAATATTGTTCTCTGGTTGCTGGGCTGTCAGGCTTACACCAGCTGTTTGGGTGTGAAATCGCAGTAAGTAGGATCCCCGGTTTTTAGGATTAAATCGTTCTCGCATTTCTCGTGCCCAGATACGCCGTGCTGCACGGAACTTGGCAATCTCTTCAAAGAGGTCGAGGTGACTGTCAAAAAAGAAGGATAATCGTGGAGCAAAATCATCAATGGCAAGTCCAGCATCCACACCGGCTTGAACATAAGTTAAACCGTTAGCCAGAGTGAAAGCAAGTTCCTGAACGGCAGTACTACCTGCTTCTCGAATATGATAACCACTAATACTGATGGTATTCCAGCGAGGGACATTTTTTGTGCAGAATTCCAAGGTATTGGTGATTATTCGCATGGATGGATCTGGTGGAAAAATCCAGGTTTTTTGAGCCTGATATTCCTTGAGAATATCATTTTGAATAGTTCCACCAATTTGGGTCGAGGATATCCCCTGTTTTTCTGCAGCAGCAATATAGAGACAAAGAAGAACAGCTGCAGGCGCATTGATGGTCATGGAAGTTGTCACTTTGTCAAGAGGTATTCTTGAAAACAAAATTTCCATATCTGCTAAAGAATCTACAGCAACTCCACAGACACCGATTTCACCTGTTGCCATGGGATCATCTGAGTCTAGACCTTGGATAGTGGGCAGGTGAAATGCGACGCTAAGACCTGTTTGGCCTTGTTCAAGCAGATAGCGGTACCTTGCGTTCGTTTGTTCAGCCGTACCAAATCCTGCAAACATACGCATTGTCCATAAGCGACCACGATACATGGTCGGGTATACACCACGTGTGAAAGGATATTGTCCAGGAAAGCCAAGGTCACGGTCATAATCAAGGTTAGCAATATCGGTGGGAGTGTATAGCCGAGCAATTGGACGACTAGAGGTTGTCATGAATCGTTCACGACGTTCCGGGGATTTATCCAATGTTTTTTTGAGAGTATTATTTTCCCAATCACGTTTTTGCTGAGAAATATCCAATTTTTCTTTTGTGACCATGTGTATTCGCCTTCCTTCAAAGGAAAGGGAGTGTTATTTCGCATTAAGTGGCATTAATGCTGAAGTGTGCTATTTCAGATACATCGTTTTTGTTTTAATGGTTTTGGCAATATACATAATTATTGATTTAACATTGTCTCAGGTCTGAGATAGCATACCAGCTGTTGAAAAGAATTGAGCCCCAAGCGCTCTAAGAGTTCATCATTACGATGGGACATTTAGAGGGATCGTTGACGAATTCGCAGGGCGTTTGGGCTCCTTCAGGGAAATGCCGCTTTAATTGTTGACACATGTTATTTGTTGCATCAAACATTGGGCAAGCCATGTCGATCAATACCCCCAAAAAATGCTGGACTGATTTTGCTATTAAACTCTTCTCCACATTGGAAAAGGAATTGGTGTTCGTTATTAGAATCGCAAGGGCGATTATCCGATAGTGATCATGGGTTGACCTTTTTCTACAGTGTCTCCGGCCTGAATATGTACTTTCTTGACCGTGCCTGACTGAGGTGCTCGGATTTCATTGGCCATCTTCATGGCTTCAAGGACAAGAAGAACATCTCCAGCCTTAACTGTCGTATTTTCTTGAACACGTAATTCAATTATTCGTCCGGGTAAAGGTGCTGTCACTGAACCTAGTTCCATAGGTTCCTGAGGAGCTAGTGATGGTGCAGATTCCACTGTCCTACCAGCAGTGCTGGGCGTAGATGAAGGAAAAGTCATAGGGCGGTACCCTGGTGTCGGTTGTATGCCCAATGGTTTAAGTCCGGTAGCATAGGTTTGTTTCTTAAATTTGAGAGTGTATTCTGATGTTTCGGGTTGAGGAGTGATATGGAGAATATGCTGCTGGTCACCTACTGTAACTCGATAGGTGCCAGTACTGTGATTGCCATCATCAATCTTGACAGGAAAGGTTGCTTCCCCGATTGTCACACTCAGGATTCCCATGCTAGGACCATCCACTTCTACGTTGATAGTGGTGCCGTTGATTTTCAGCTCATATTTACGTGGCAATGGTTCTCCTCCTAAGTGGATTACTCGAATCCCATTGCATCGCGACGTCCCGCCAAGACCCATGGGTTGGAACCATTAGTATTTGGTCGACGTATAATAGGCATTCCGGGTTGCTTGGGTTGAAGCTCGATAAGCGTTGCGGTGACAGCAGCCAAGAGATTGGGTGTCAATTCTGCCAATGCTTCTTGTTCTTTTCGATGTTCGAAATACTCGAGGGCAGGTTGGGGGAACAGGATGTAGGCGATGATATCCTCCATTTTTTTGGTAACGCCCTTTAATTCCGCACGTGCCTTTGGAATGGCAGGTTCTAGTAAATCTGCTGGTCGGCACGTGATGGGCTCCTCATCACCGATTACCAATTTCTGAATTTTTGGGTCAATTGGGGCCGGGGGACGACCATAATAGCCGCGAACGTATTGTTTGACTTCTTCTGGGATGGTTTTGTAGCGTTTACCTAACAATACATTAAGAGTTGCTTGGGTACCCACAATCTGACTGGAGGGTGTCACCAGAGGTGGATAACCAAGTTCTTTTCGGACACGTGGAACTTCATCAAGGACATCTTGAAGACGGTCCAAAGCGTTTTGTTCCCGAAGCTGATTCACTAAATTTGACATCATTCCTCCTGGAACCTGAAATTGCAATACATTAGTGTCAACCCCAACCAGTCCACATTCATAGGCTTCATAGCGGTCACGGACATCATGGATGTACTGAGCAATTTCTGACAGGAGATCAAGGTCGAGTTTAGAATCCCAGGGTGTTCCTTCTAAAACGGCTACCATAGATTCGCATGGAGGCTGTGAGGTGGACTGGGCTAGCGAGGAGATAGCTGTGTCAACAACATCGACACCAGCTTGGATGGCTTCTAAATAAGCCATACTAGCCATACCGGAGGTATAATGTGAATGGAGTTGGATTGGGACCTGAATTTCTTCTTTTAGGCGAGTTACTAATTCACAGGCGATGAAGGGACTAAGAAGGCCCGCCATATCCTTGATACAAATTGAATCTGCTCCCATCGCTTCAAGAATTTTAGCCTGCTCCACAAAGGTTTCAACATTATGGACAGGGCTGATGGTGTAACTAAAACTCAACTGGGCATGAGCTCCCGCTTTATGAACTGCTTTAATTGCGGTTTCCATGTTCCGTGGATCGTTTAAGGCATCGAAGATACGAAAGATATCAATTCCATTTTTCGCGGCTAACTCCACGAATTTTCGAACGGTATCATCTGGGTAGTGTCGATAGCCAACTATGTTTTGTCCTCGCAATAACATTTGTAATTTGGTCTTTTTGATTGCTGCTCGAAGTTGGCGAAGGCGCTCCCAGGGATTTTCTTTTAGAAATCGAAGGGGTGCATCGAAAGTTGCGCCACCCCATACTTCCATGGAATGAAAGCCCACTTGATCCATTTTCTCGGCAATGGGTAGCATATCTTCAGTTTTCATCCGTGTTGCAAGTAAGGATTGATGGGCATCACGAAATGTTGTGTCTGTAAATTTGATTGGTTTGCTTGTAGGTTTTGACACGCTAGATACGCCTCAATGTATGCTTTTAAACTCGGGTAGATGGTAATGTCAGCTAGCGGTTTTTAGGTCTTCTCCTTTCCTTTATTTGCACTGTGGTTGAATGATTCTTTAGTTGATAGTTATAATTTCGCTGCTTAAAGTGGACAATTGCCATGTTTCTTTTTAGGAAGCGATTGCCTTTTCGTTCGCAGCATTTCAAAAGCAGCAATAAGGCGGGTTCTAGTTATTGCGGGCTCGATTACCTCGTCTATAAATCCGCGGACGGCTCCAGAGTAAGGATTAGCAAAACGTTCGCGATATTCCTCGATTTTCTTTGATCGAGTCGCTTCAGGATCCTTAGATTTCTCAATTTCGCGCCGAAAAATTATGTTAGCTGCACCCTCAGGACCCATAACCGCCATTTCAGTCGTAGGCCAGGCATAGACAACATCAGCACGAAGATGTTTGGACCCAAGCACCACGTAGGCCCCTCCAATAGCTTTCCGTGTGATCACTGTCACTTTAGGAGCGGTCGCCTCAGCATACGCAAAAAGGATTTTCGCTCCATGGCGAATAATACCTCTATGTTCTTGATCAACACCTGGAAGAAATCCAGGGACATCCATGAAGGTCAGGATAGGGATATTAAATGCATCACAGAAGCGAACAAACCGAGCACACTTGTCTGACGCATTGATATCTAAGGTTCCTGCTAAGTAATTTGGTTGATTAGCAACAACTCCAATTGAGTGGCCGTTCAATCGGATAAAACCAACCACCATATTCGGAGCGAAGTGTTCATGCACTTCTAAAAACACATTATTATCCGCGACACTAACGATTGCTTGTTTCATATCATAAGGTGTAGTTGGATCTTCGGGTAAGAGTTCGTTTAATCTAGGGTCTGTTCGTAACGCGTCATCCATAGACTCAACGAAAGGTGGATCCTCAATATTATTCGAAGGCAAATATGAAAGAAGGTCACGAATCAGTTGTAAGCAATGCTCCTCGTTCTCAGCTGCAAATTGGGCGACTCCACTCTTCACATTATGAGCCATGGCACCCCCAAGTTCCTCAAAAGAAATTACCTCTCCAGTCACGGCTTTTATCACATTGGGACCTGTAATGAACATCCGGCTCGTATTTTTCACCATTAACGTAAAATCAGTTACAGCAGGACTGTAAACAGCCCCACCAGCACAGGGACCCATAATCGCACTAATTTGCGGGATTACGCCTGAGGCGATAACATTGCGGTAAAAAATTTCACCATATGCACCCAGACTGGCAACTCCCTCTTGGATACGAGCACCACCAGAATCATTCAAACCAATCACAGGTGCACCAGCTTCTAAAGCTAGATCCATGATCTTCGTCACTTTTTCACCGAACATCTCGCCAAGAGCCCCACCAAAAACTGTGAAATCTTGACTAAAAATGAAAACGAGTCGCCCATCAATGGTCCCATACCCTGTGACGACACCATCGCCTGGAATCATCTGCTTATCCATCTTAAACTCCGTACAACGGTGCTCAACTAACGCATCAAACTCCATAAAGCTCCCCGGATCTACCAGCTTATCAATCCGTTCACGCGCTGTCATTTTCCCAGCTTTATGTTGGCGATCAATCCGTTCCTTGCCCCCACCGAGTTGAGCTTTCTCTAGGCGTTTTCTGAGCTCTTTGAGTTTCTTGTTCATGACTTCAGAAGGCATTCTACCAACACTCCATCCAAAACCTTGCTTCAAACCCTACAAAGCTGTTGCCCCTACTGGTCATCACTCCTCTTAAACCCAACCGATAGCATAAATCCGTTTATAATCAGAAATCACAAAGATTCTTAACCAGAATTCTAGTCATAATCCGAGCGAGGTAAAAAACCATGTCCAAAACACTCATCGGACTCATGCAAGCCTTCATCGGCGAAAGCCAAGCCCGAAACCGATATAATATCTATGCAAAAATCGCGAAAAAAGAGGGTTATGAACAAATCTCTGAAATATTCAATGTTACCGCAGATAACGAACGGGTTCACGCAAAAAACTTCTGGCGTGCCGCCCAAGCCGTCATGAAAGAAACAGGAAAATCCTTGCCAGAAATCACTGTCGATGCCTTAGCTCCATTGAAAGTTGGTGACACCATTGAAAATCTAAAAGCTGCCATCGAAGGAGAAACCTATGAACACACCAAAATGTATCCCGACATCGCCGATACTGCTGAAAAAGAAGGATTCAAAGCTATCGCTAACCAAGTCCGAGCCATCGCACACGCAGAAGTTCATCACGCTGATCGATACACCGCACTCCTCAAAGAAGTCCAAGCCAAAACCGTCTTCAAAAAGAAAAAACCAACACGGTGGATGTGTCGAGAGTGTGGCTATATTCATGAAGGTGAAGAGCCACCTGAACAATGTCCATCCTGTTTCCATCCACGAGAATACTTCCAAGTACAATGTGAAACCTACTAAAACAATGACATCATAAGAACACCCAAACAATAATAACCCCAAACGAAACCACAAAAAGCAGGTGACCTACCATGGCACAAAAGTACGTCTGCACAGCGTGCGGATATATCTACGACCCCGCGGTCGGAGATCCTGATGGTGGCGTCGAACCTGGCACCGCATTCGAAGACATCCCCGACGACTGGGTCTGTCCAGTGTGTGGTGTAGGCAAGGATATGTTCGAGCCTACCGATTAGATTGTTGAATGAATTTGGCGGGGGTAGGCCCCGAGTGTGGAGTGCCGAATCCGCCCCATTCTTGTTTTTTCACGAATGCGATTCTTTTTAGGGCTCTATTCATCATTGTGGTATACGGTGATTTCATCATGACTCTTGTCGGTGAACCAGTAGTCCTACCCCGTAGTGAAACTGAAAAAATCTGGGTATCGGTATCGGAGTTTCGTGGGTTTGCTGGACTGGATATTCGAATCTATTATAATGCTGGTGAAGTAGATTGGCGACCAACGAAGAAAGGCGTCCGTATCTCTTTGGAGCTAAAGGATCAGTTGATTGCAGCGATTGAAAAAGTGGTAGCCCAGTATGAGACAGCTAAAGAATCCGGAGATGTTGGTGAAGCTAAAGATTAGAAAAAGAGAACGCATTATAAGCTCAACGGTGTTAACTCCTGAACGAGAACTATGAAAGTTATCGATGACTGTCCCGGTGCTGCTCCATTAAAACGACCTACAATTACCTTTAAGACATGCCCTAAGTGCGGTGAAGAAGTTGAACTCTTTTCCAACGATGTAAAGATGGATTGTGATAACTGCGGTTTTACGATCTACAATGATACGATGTCCTGTGTTCAGTGGTGCGAGTATGCCAAAGAGTGTGTAGGTGAAAAGATTTACAACGATGTCATGGAAATGATCAAACGTAAGAAACAACAGGAGACTAAAAACGGGATTGGATAGTCATTGACAACACATTAACAAAACGAATTATTTGGTGATTATCGTGACCGAGTTACTACAAATCTATAAATGCGAAGTTTGCGGGAATATCATCGAAGTGCTGCATACCGGTACTGGATCACTCGTTTGCTGTGGTCAGAATATGCGGCTGATGGAAGAATTCAAGGCAGACTTTAAGACCGAAAAGCATGTACCAGTCGTTGAGGAGACCAAAGACGGCATTCACGTCGTGGTTGGCTCCACGCCTCATCCTATGGTTGATGAGCACTGGATTGAATGGATCCAAGTAGTCAAAGACGGGACTATTATGCGTCAATTCCTTAAACCTGGCCAAAAACCCGAAGCTGACTTCCCGATGAAAGGTAAGCCTGATTATGCTCGTGAGTACTGCAACATTCACTTACTTTGGAAAACAAGCTAGAAGTTCGATTCAGAATATTGATTGGTGGCTAGCCTTTCGTGCTAGTCACCAGAATTCTCTTTTTTAGTATGATTCAGTGACCACGGTTTCCTCTAAATCTACAACGTTCCCACAATAGGGACACTCGGCTCGTCTGGGGCCTACCCATTTGACTTCGTTGTATTTGAGGGGAGCATCACATTCGGGGCATTCAGCAGGAAGGCTTTCCCGGACAACGCGGCGTTCATGGTGTGAATTGACGGTCGCAGGGATACTCGCTGGTGACAAGCTTTGAGCAGAGCGTCTCATCGATTTGCAGATTATATAAAATACAAAAATAAAGATACTAACAAAGATGACGATAAATAGAATGAAAAATAAGCCAAAAGCGCCAAAAATCATGTTAAAAAAGAAATCAAAGGGATCAACTTGAGCAGCTAAGAAGAATAGTAGTAGTAGATGACTTAGTAGAAACATCATGGTATATCAATTTGTTCTGATGATTACACGCCTAAAAGAATTGTTGACGTTACTTATCTCCTTCAATATGCGTTGCGGAAATCACGTCACCAGACCGGATAAGTTGACGGCCTGACGCCATCTCCAGAACAAGACTGCCATCAGGTCCAATATCTTTAGCAAGACCTTTCACTTGGACATCTTCCAATTCAATAGCAACCTGTTTTCCTAGTGTCATACAAATACGCCGATAATGGGGACTAATCGCTTTGAAACCCTGATCACATAACCGGATATACCAAAATTCCAGTTGTCCAATTAGATAGCTAAAGAGCCTTGGCATGTCAATTAGACGTTGCAGGCACTCTTGGAGGGTCGTCGCGGTGACCTGCAAAGGCTCAGGAAATTCATTCAAGGTCATATTTGCATTGATTCCAATTCCTACTGTGACATATTCAATATCATTGCCAATGAAGGTCCCTTCCGTTAGTATTCCTGCCACCTTCTTGTTGGCGACTAGGATATCATTTGGCCATTTCAAGGATGGCTTGAGACCCAAGGCGCTTTGGAGTACATTTGCCACGGCTACGCCGGCAGTAAGAGTGATGAGGGGCGCTTCTGCCGCTTTAATAGTCATGGGGCGTAGGAGGATTGAGAAGTAAAGGCCACCAAGCGGTGAATGCCAAGGTCGGTTTAACCGTCCAATTCCAGCGGTCTGTGTATCTGCTAAGACAATGAGCCCTTCACGTTCTCCTAGTGCTCCCTGCTGCTTCAGGTAGAAATTCGTTGAAGGTAATGATTCGAAATGTAAAAGTCGCTTTAAGATAATTTGTGATGTGTTCCTTAGGGTTTGTTGATATGGATCATTTCGTGGTTCCAAGGGAATGGGTGGCTGAGCCATTTTGCACACATCAATAGTACCAAGTAGGGTTTAATGGGTTTGTTTGGTTGGCTGACACAATTCGATAAGCACGCCATTTGTGCTGCGAGGATGTATAAATGCAATCAACTTGTTCCCTGCTCCGGGTCGTGGTGTCTCATCAATCAACTGAAAGCCAGCTGTCTTCATTTTCTCAAGTGTATCTCTGATATCGTCGACTTCAAGAGCAATATGGTGAATTCCTTCTCCACGCTTCTCAATAAACTTTGCAACAACACCATCCGGGCTAGTCGACTCCAAAAGTTCGATACTCGAATCACCAATCGGAATATGAACAGTTTTCACCCTCTGGCTTTCAACAGTTTCAATACTTGAAGGTTCAAGACCGAGAATTTTCTGGTACAACATGAGTGCTGCTTCTGCATCTTTGACTGCGATACCAATATGTGCAATTCGCATACATCACACAGCTCCAGTTTCTCTTCTTAGGGGAGATTGAAAAGATTTCTGTTCAATTATTCTTGTAAGCCACAAACGTTTTTATTTAAGCTGAACGGCTCTGGCATCTAATATGAAACCAGAAGATACCCCGAGTGGAGACCCAACAAGTGAGAAACTGGCTCTAAATGCTAATCTCCTCATTATTTTTGGAGTTACGTTAATGGCAGTATTAGGCGTAGCAAGCATTACTCCAGCATTTCCTACTATTGGAAACCAATTTGGGATTCCACCTGAAATGATGAGTTTAGTCATTATTCTCTTCACAATTCCTGGGGTTATTTTCACACCTTTCTTTGGTGTCGCTGCTGATCGTTATGGGCGAAAACGCGTTCTGGTCCCCGCGCTAATCCTTTTTGGAATTGCAGGATTTGCATGTGCTTTTTCACAAGCTCTAGGAATATTATTTGGGCTCTCCACCTTTCTTGTGCTACTCATTTTTCGGTTCTTCCAAGGAGTGGGTGCTGCTTCTTTAGGTTCCATTAATGTAACGATTATCGGAGATTTGTATAAACGACAAACACGAACCCAGATAATGGGTTATAATGCCAGTATGCAAAGTGTTGGTACAGCTGCTTATCCGACGATAGGTGGATTTCTTGCACTATTTGGTTGGTTTTTCCCATTTTTTCTCCCCCTCCTCGCTATTCCCATTGGTATTGGTGCATTGATCAAACTGAAAAACCCAGAACCAACAGAAGTCACCTCACTACGCAGTTATTTTGGTGACGTTGCCCAACTTTTAAGGGATAAACGGGTACTGGGGCTCTTTGTGATTGGTACAACGTTATTCATCATGTTGTACGGAGCGATAATTTACAACCTTCCATTTTTGGTGACGACAGTCTTTTTTGTTAACTCATTTGTTGCTGGGTTAGTCGTTTCACTGATTTCTGTGGCCTCTGGACTCATTGCTCCACTAGTCGGGAGTTTAGCGCGAAGATACTCGCTGAAAATTCTATTACTAGTTGCTTTCCCCCTTTTTGCCCTGGGATTATTTCTAATCCCATTTGCACCCACACTTTGGTTGTTACTTATTCCTGTCTTTATTTACGGACTTGGTATGGGACTAGCGATGCCTAGTGTTCAAACATTGTTGGTGGGGCTTGCACCACTCAAATGCCGAGCGGCTCTCATGTCTCTCAATGGTTTTGTGTTGCGGTTAGGTCAAACTCTTGGACCTTTGATTATGGCGTTTGTCATTAGCTTTTGGGGGTTCACTGGTGTCTATTGGGTTGCAGCCATACTTGCTCTCCTAATGATTCCTGTGGTTATTACGACCGTATCTTCACTGCGACCACTCAAAATTGACGATTAGAACAGTTGTGCTGGTTTGTATTCCCCAAAAATTTCACGGAATACATTACAAATTTCACCCAAGGTTGCTCTTGCCTCAACGGCTTGTAAGATGGGTGGAAGTAGGTTTTCAGTTCCTTCAGCAGCCTCAAGGAGTCGATTGAGTGCGGTTTCCACTGCCGTGGTTTTCCGTTTTTGACGGAGACGTTTTAACTTTTGGATTTGCGCTTTTTCTACAGCAGGATCAACTCGCAGATAATCGATGGTGCGCTCTTCCTCTGGTATAGTAAATTGATTTACCCCAACAACGACTCGTTCATTGGCTTCGATTTCCCGTTGATAACGGTAGGCACTTTCATGGATTTCGCGTTGAATAAAACCCGTTTCAATGGCTGGGAGTACACCGCCCATTTTATCAATTCGATCAAGATACTTCATTACGGCTTCTTCTATGTCAGTAGTAAGGATTTCAAGGAAATACGATCCTGCAAAGGGATCGATGGTATTTGCGACGCCACTTTCATGAGCGAGTATCTGCTGGGTTCGTAATGCAATGGTGGCAGCTTTTTCAGTGGGTAACGCTAGTGCTTCATCCATCGAGTTGGTATGGAGTGATTGGGTTCCTCCCAGAACTGCTGCCAAGGCTTGTAACGTGACACGTACAATGTTATTTTCCGGTTGGTGAGCGGTTAGGCTACACCCTGCTGTTTGTGTATGAAACCGTAACAACCAGGACCGGGGATTTTCCGCATTAAAGCGATCGCGCATAATCTTATACCATAGGCGTCGGGCAGCCCGAAACTTAGCTACTTCTTCAAAGAGATCATTGTGGGCACCGAAGAAAAAGGATAGACGGGGTGCAAACTCGTCTACTTGAAGCCCTGCATCAATAGCTGCTTGAACATAGGCTATCCCATTAGCAAAGGTAAATGCAACTTCTTGAACGGCAGTACTTCCTGCTTCACGGATATGATATCCGCTTATGCTGATGGTATTCCACCGAGGTAGTTCTTCCCGACAATAAGCGAAGGTATCAGTAATGAGTCGCATGGAGGGTTTTGGAGGGTAGATGTAGGTACCTCTTGCGACATATTCTATGAGAATGTCATTCTGGATTGTTCCACGGAGCAGTTTGGGGTTGACGCCCTGACCTTTTGCAATGGCGATATACATAGCGAGAAGAATAGATGCTGGTGCGTTGATCGTCATACTAGTACTCACTTTATCCAGAGGAATGCTATGGAAGAGGACTGCCATGTCCTCCACTGATGGAATTGCAACACCACATTTCCCAACCTCTCCCGCTGCCATACGGTGGTCAGAGTCATACCCAATTTGTGTAGGCAAGTCAAAAGCAACACTCAAACCAGTCTGACCCTGTTTCAGAAGGTATTGATATCGCTCATTCGTCTGTTCTGCAGTTCCAAATCCTGAATACATCCTCATAGTCCACAATCGCCCTCGATACATCGAGGGATATACACCTCGTGTATAAGGTGGTTCTCCCGGGAAACCAAGATCTTTGGCATAATCGAAGGTAGAAATGTTCTGTGGTGTGTAAAGACGATTTACTAGTTTACTCGAAGTTGTGATGAAGTGTTCTCTACGTTCCGGCGTTTCTTTCAAATTGGGCTTCAGCACATCTTTTTCCCAGTCATTCTTTGCTTCCTCTACTGATTTTTTCTTTAATTTTTTAACGGGCACAAGGCATCCACTCTGGTTTCCATACAACCCTAGATTCTGATGAATTTAATACTGCTGTTCTGCCATGATTAACTTCCCAGCAATTACCAACGAACCTCAAATTGGTGTCAGCAACACAATCTTTAATCCTAAGGTTAACAATTTCAGCTAGGCTGGATATGATGTCGGAAGAATCTTCTACTAGTTCTGACTGGACTCAATTAGCGTCGATATTTCTAATCATATTACTTGCTCTTCTAGCTGTAACAATAATCTACGCCTATCTAGTCGGTATATTATGGACCGTGGGAGTCGGATTACTGTATGTGGTGTTTCAACCCTTGATCTTTCTTATCAATCTTAGAACTACACGGTATAAGATGATCCTGACAACAGTAGTGCAATTCGCAATAATACTACCAATTTTCTGGATCTTTGTTACATTTGCTGACACACTTATTGGACCCATACCAGAATTGTACCTTACTGCTCTCATCATACTCGCATTAACGATCCTATTTGCCGGTGGCACACTCTACATCATTTTTGACAGGCTAATCCGACCCCGATTCGCCCCCAAACCATCAGATGAGACCAATGAATCTTAGAATCTCACATTTCACAACCTAAACGTGCACCAACACCCTTCTGGAAAGGATGTTTTACTTCTTTTATTTCACTCACCAAATCTGCAAGCTCTAGGATCGCAGGGTGTGCATATCGACCAGTTAAAATCAATTCCATATGTGAAGGACGGTTCTTAATGAGGTCGATAATTTCCTTTTCGGATATTAACCCCCAATCAATAGCACAATTCACCTCATCAAGAATCAGAAAATCAACTTCACCTTTTTCAACCAGGTCCTTCGCATGAGATAATGCTGCCTTCGCAAATTCAATATCTCGTGGATCAGGATTGTCACGATCGACAAACTCAGGACGACCAAATTGACGAATCGTGAAATTCGGAATTCGTTTCACAGCCTCCAATTCGCCATAATTAATTTGACCTTTCATAAATTGAATCATATACACGCTGAAACCATGTCCTGCAGCTCGAAGTCCAAGACCCAGGGCAGCCGTAGTTTTCCCCTTTCCATTTCCTGTATAAACTTGAACTAATCCTCGGTGTTTTTTCTTCGCGTTTTTTGGGTTCATTTATTACTCCCTCCTTTCTTCTTCGTTGTTGCATCTTGTAATAGGTGTAGGTGTGGTTCTAACCGTTGATATGTGGTTTCAGCATCCATAACTAAAGTACGAGTGTCTGCTGTAGTTTCCATGAAACCTAATTCACGAGGATAGCGTGGAACGATGTGGAGGTGTAAATGTTCGATGCTGGCACCTGCTGCTGAGCCAATATTCAAACCCATATTAACCCCCGTCGGATTGAATGCAGTTTCAACTAGTTGGACTGTTTTGGTTCCCATCCAGAAGAAGGCTTCTAATTCATCGCGGGTCAACTCAGACAAAGTCTCTACATGCCGAAGGGGAACCACCATCACATGTCCAGGATTGAAAGGAAACATGTTCAAGATAACCATGAAGTCATCATCACGATATGCAATTTTGGTGATGACATGTGGGTCGCCTTTGA
>JABXGY010000190.1 GCA_016550395.1 archaeon
CCTTGGCAACTTCTTTAACCATGTGGGGGGGGAACTGGTTAGTTAACATGAAATGCATGCGGTTATTATCTCCATTTCGTGTTTGAGGATCTATAGATTATTCCCCATAGACTCTCCTAATTGGATGCTATCAAAGCTAATTTTATAAAAAGGATATGTTTCTTGTTTACGTTGATATTGCTGCAATTTTATTTTCAAGATGTTATTCGCCATCTTACAGGGAGTCGAAGACGTATCTGCAGTTTCTTCCTAACGATCTGGAAGTTTTTCCAGATTTTAACCTCGCATTTCCTCAACTATATTGCTTACAAATTTGAATTGAAGCGGATAATTATAAGGGGTTGTGTTTATTTCCAAAACATTATATATTGGATGCCCAATAATTTTACGGGTGAAACACTGGTTAATCAAAAGAATACCATAACATGATTCAAAATACGGGCGTGGCGGTTCATGGTGCCGAGAAAATTAACTGTATGATGTGGTTTTCAGAGGACTGCTAATGAGAAGAGATAACTACATTATATTCTCAGAGGGAAAAATTGGACGAATCATGTTGCCGAATCGTCTGGTTCGTTCGGCGACCTGGGATCCGTCCATCTTGACCCGGCGTGTGATGACAGATGAAGTACTCAATCTCTATCGAGGCCTTGCCCTTGGTGGGATTGGACTGATTATCACTGGAGGGTTCCCTGTTTTCAGTGAGCGGTCGCGTAATTCCGATTCTGGCAATTGGCTCTCCACTTATGCTGACCTTCGGATCAAAGGAATTGAGAGACTGGTTCAGGAAGTACAGCGTGCGAAACCGAAATGCCGTATTATCGCCCAGCTTGAAAACGGAAATCTGAACGCTAGACCTTCTGTGGTTGACTCGCCTTTCTCGCGAAGAAAGGTCAGGCGACTTACTATGAAAGAGATTGGTAATATCGTTGATTGCTTTGTTGAGGCTATTATAGATATGGATAAGGCTGGTTTCGATGGCGTTCAACTTCACGCAGCGCACGGCGGATTGTTGAGCCGCTTCCTCTCACCGTATACTAACCGTCGAGATGATTCTTATGGTGGCTCACCACCAAACAGGGCGAGAATTATTCGGGAGATTGTTTCCAAAGCAAGGCAGACTGTCAATGATTTTCCTATCCTCATCAAGATGAACTGCACAGACTATCTTGTAGGCGGGATTGATATTGATACTTTTTCTGAACTAGCTCAAGAAATCGAGCAGACAGGTGTCGATGCAATCGAAGTAAGCGGTGGTATGTGGGACTGCCTGGTTAGAAGTGAACAGGAGCTGAGTTTTCGACCCGTACCAGCACCTGAATCTCACACGCGTATAAGAAATCCCGAGAAACAGAGTTATTTCTTGAAATACGTTGAAAAACTCGATTTGGGTATTCCGGTGATCCTTGTTGGCGGAAACCGGAACATAGAGCGCCTGGAGGAGATTGTCAGCCAAGGTAAAGTGAATTTCATTGCGTTGTCCCGTCCACTCATTAGTGAGCCAGATTTACCAAATCGCTGGCTGGAAGGTCGCGGTAGTCGTACAACCGAGTGCATCTCGTGTAACTCGTGTATTTTTGCCATGCACGTTCATCCGGTAAGCCTGAACCTGGTCTGGTCACGTGTGTGTATAAAACAGACAAGTCCCAGCATAGTTTAGCTCAGAAATGGCTTACTTCGTGGGTGAAAAGACACACTTTGCCAAAATGAAGCCATGATTGCACCAATGTGAATTAACTTTCTTCAGGATTTAGGAGCTGTTTTATCCCGGCGTGATGTACCATTCTCTTTGATTTCGAAGACGTATACGCAATTCTTGGAAAATAGGCTAAACGCGTTTGTTTCACGTCACGTAGTTTGGAAGATGATGTTAAATCCGCAACTTCGTTCATTGTGATAATTATGCGAGGACAATGTGTCGCAGAGTGGTTTAGGATTGCGGTTGGTATGATAGGATTATTTGCGTTTCTTCGATATCTGGATGTTGTTCGGCTAAAATGGATGCAGTTAATGAACTTGTGGAGAAGAAAACTGCTTCTCTTAGTGGAAGATCGGTCCACCCTGCAGCTACAATCTCCTTGGCTAGTTCTATTAACAGTCGTTTCCAAGCAGCTCGATAGCCTAGTCTGACGGCGCGAAATCTCATTATGGTCCGTTCTTCCTTACCTCTAAGGAAAATACCATCTGGTTTAAACCTGAGGGGAGCGCTTGCGCCCACGACTTGGTCTCCTTTGAAAATCATTACAGCGTGTCCGTCTTTGAGTACTCTATCTTCGAAGTAGCTCTTCCAAGCTTCTTGAGTTGGGAAGGCATTTCGTGTGTTGGGATCAGACTGGCAGACTTCAATTAGTCGATTAACATCTTTACTCGTGGCCACTCGACTACTAAAGGAGCGAATATCTTTGGTTAGTTTCCATCCACTAACCTCCGTAACATCATAGTCAAGGGCATATAGGAACACCCTCTCTTTCTCGGTGAAGCCTTTCTCTCTGAAAAATCGGATTTGTTCATCAGCTATCTTTGAAGTCAAAGCTACTCCGGTAGTTATTTCTTGGATTTTTTCATTACCTTTGATGTAGCTAACTAGGTCCTTGAAGATTTTTTCTTGGACATTGGAGGGGCATCCCGGTACGGCCCAAGGATAACCCATGCCAATCGTCCACGGTTGGGAATCAGAGCCACTTGCCGAAATGTAGGCGAGTGGTTCGTCTTTTTCGGTAAACGCAAACCGCATCAGTTTGGGATCGCTGTTTAGTGCTCTCAACCTGATTTGGTCAGCGGTGGTGGGAAGACCTGAAGCCGTGGTGTAAATTTGGGCTCTTATTTCTTCCAGGTTTTGATCTGGTTCATAATGGCGATAATTGACTTTCATGTTCTATCAACCTCCTGAAGAATCGTTTTTATGTCACCTATTCTTAAATTATGGGCATTAAGTATCGAGAATGGCTAAAACATTCTCAGGTATTGAGAAAATTAATTCCTTCAGTTATAAAAACGTGATGAAATAGGCGAAATCTTAAAGCAAGTAATAAAATGGGCTCAAAAATTACGTTTCCAATTGATTACCGCCTATATTTGGAGTCTAATCCATTAATAGCGACTGATTTCCAGTCGGTTATTCGCCAATAGTAAGGAGTTCGAAGACGTATATGTGCAATTCCTAACAAATGAAATGAAAGCGTTTGTTTCACACCATATGCTAGATAGAAGAAAACGATGACTAGCGTGATGAACAGATAACACAGGACCCAAGAGGCTTTTTGATCAGCAAAAGACTACCTTGTTTTGTAAAGGTCTGTACTCAAGTATTTTAGCCCTGAATCGTTTAGTAATGTGACTATTGTGGCCTTCGGTCCTAATGTTTTCGCGATCTTAATGGCCGCTACCACATTAGCACCTGATGAAGTGCCTGCGAAGAGTCCTTCCTCTCTTGCTAAGCGTTGAGCCATTACTTTGGCTTCCTGTGTGGAAACTCGTATTATCTCGTCAATCAAACTGGAATTCCACAAAGGGGGTATAAACCCAATACCGATTCCATCGATACCATGAGCCCCTCTGCTCCCACCAGACAGAACAGGTGATTCTTTAGGCTCAACAGCCACTATTTTCACATTTGGATTCTGCTTCTTCAAAACCATCGCGGTTCCCATGAGAGATCCCGCTGTCCCAACGACTTGTACAAAGGCATCAACTGCTCCCTCTGTTTGCTCCCAAATTTCTTCACCGAGGGCAAAATATCCGGATATCTGGTCTTGGTTATGCAGTTGATTTGTCCAGTATGTCTCTGGTGTTTCACTAATTTTACGCGCCTTTTCAATCATTGCGTCAATTAATTCCTTGGTTATCCCATGTCCATGACTCGGAATAACTGTAACTTCGGCACCTAAAGCCTGCATATGATCCAGTTTATCGCGACTAAAGGCATCTGAAGAGATTATCTGAAGTCGATACCCTTTCGCTGCACAAATAAATGCCAGCGATGTGCCCGTACTTCCCCCTGTATATTCAACTACGGTTCCACCCGGTTCCAACTGACCATCTTGTTCGGCTTTATCAATCATTGCTTGTGCCATACGATCTTTCATGCTCCCAGTTGGGTTTTCCCACTCTAACTTCACAAGCACACGGGCATACCCCTTCGGAACCACTTGCTGCAACTGCACCAATGAAGTATTCCCAATGGCGGCTAGAATATTTGTTCCTATCTTCACGCAGCCAACCAGCTACCTCCAAA
>JABXGY010000191.1 GCA_016550395.1 archaeon
AATCATTTTATCAGCAACGTTCCTCTGTTCTTGATCGTGATAAAAAATGACTGATCTATATTGCGTACCAACATCGTTCCCCTGCCGATTCAACGTAGTCGGATCATGTGTTGCTAAGAAGATTTCCAGTATCTCTCGAAAGGTGATAACCGTGGGATCAAAGGTAATCTGAATTACTTCAACATGCCCCGTACGTCCAGTACTAACCTGTTGATAGGTGGGATTTTCTACAGTGCCTCCTGAATACCCTGACTCAACTTTCATTACACCTTTTATTCGGTTGAACACTGCTTCTGTGCACCAAAAACAGCCGCCTCCAAGAGTCGCAGTACTCAGCGTAGTCATCTTCTTCGATTTCTGTTCTTTATTCATACTAGACCTCGTTGATTTTTCGCTTCAAAAAGTCAATGAATTAACGAATGGTACTCAGTAATTCCTAAAAGACCTCTAAGAATGATCAATTTCGATTATATTTGGCATCAAGAGACCCGCTGAAAAGGAACTCCGCTTCGAACTCACAAATATTAAGACCTTAATGAGAGATAGACTTTGTAAATTCTTGCCGAGGGAATCTCCATGTCTGTTACCCTAACTGGGTTTTCTCCAACCAAAGCTGAAGAATATATCATCAATTATGAGCATCCAATAATTGGAGAGTTCGTTAAACTTCTTCATCTTCGTGACATCCAAAAAGTCGCGACAAACGATTTAGCGTTCCTGGAACAACAAGAAAAATTACTACCTCATCTTAAGAATGCCCTCGGTCCTTGGATCGAAAAAAACCGTCAGCGGACATTTATCAGTTTTCAAGAGGTCATTTCTTTCTTCGGATATTTGGGTCTTAATGGTACATATATCCCGCAACTCGTTAAAGCAGTGAACCATCCATTTTTCAATTATAAAAGAGGAGATGGCGCTTTTCTTGCAAGCAGTGGTAAAATCAATAAATGTGCGAATATGCGATTTCTCCGTGCTGTTCTCGCATTAGGCTTTGCGCAAGAAGATTTCGTGAAGCAGGCTTGTGAAGAATATCTTGAATTTAATGTGAATCGTGAGGGTGAATGTCATGTACGTACCGATGGTAATCCATGCGCTTATGTCATGGTTCATACACTCCGTTGGTTAAACGAATATCCACTCCATTGGCGAGGAAAAACCTACAAGACTGCTGTGAAGAACATCCAAGACTACCTTCTTGGTTATGATCTCTCAACCGCTGATTTCCCCCGCCGCTATCCAGAACCTAATGTTAATTGGATGAAGTTTGGATACTTCCGTTCATATCAAAGCAGTATTTTTGAAGCTGCAGAAGCTTTGGTCCTTAGTGGAGTGAAAAAACATCCAGTACTTAAGAAAACGCTAGATGTCATTGGTTCACGATGTTTGAATGCCATTACCTGGAAACCACAATACGTCAAAAAGCCCTGGCCACTCACAATATTACCTCCACAACGAGGAAAACAGATAGGTAGCCCTTGGCTTACACTACGGGGGTTACGAATTACAACTGCATAGGCTCAAGTCATAGAATCTATTTCTTAGGAAAGTCCTTGAAGACATCCTCGAGTGTTGGTTTACCAATTTCTTGGAGCTCATAGCGCACTCGAACTGAGGGTTTGTTTATTTTGACGACGCGACCTAAATCGATTGGAGTACCAATCACCACAACATCGGCATCAACGGCTTCAATCGTTTTTTCTAGTTCTTTGACCTGTTTCTCACCATAACCCATCGCTGGTAGGATTTCGCTAAGGTGACCATATTTCTCGAAGGTGGCTTTAATTGATCCCACAGCATAGGGGCGAGGATCAATAATGTCTGCAGCTCCATACTTCTCCGCAGCCACCCATCCTGCGCCAAATTCCATCTCACCATGAGTTAGTGTTGGACCATCCTCGACAACAAGTACCCGTTTTCCACGGATGGCTTCAGGATTATCAACAAAGAGGGGTGAGGCAGCATCAATAATGGTCGCACGTGGATTTACAACCCGAATGGTTCGGCGAACCTGTTCAATACAATTGGGTTCAGCTGTGTCGACTTTGTTGATAATGACAACATCAGCCATTCGAAGATTTGTTTCGCCTGGGTGATACATGACTTCATGTCCGGCTCGGTGTGGATCTGCTATTACAATGTGGATATCTGGCACGTAAAATGGAAAATCGTTATTGCCACCATCGAAGATAATGACGTCTGCTTCCTTCTCAGCTTCCTCAAGGATTTTTCCATAATCCACTCCAGCATAGACAATGGCCCCTCGATCGATATGAGGTTCGTATTCTTCCATTTCTTCTATGGTAGTCTTATACTTCTTGAGATCATCAACAGTTTCAAAGCGTTGACATACTTGTTCTGCTAGGTCCCCATAAGGCATAGGATGTCGAATTACAACAACCTTCAACCCCTTTTCACGAAGAATTTGAACGACTCGACGGCTAGTCTGGCTCTTTCCTGAACCCGTTCGAACTGCACAAATCGCAACGAGGGGTTTCTTACTCTCTATCATTGTAGTGCTTGGTCCCATTAACCGGAAATCAGCACCCATTGAGTGAACCCACGAGGCAAGGTGCATAACATCTAGGTGGGCAATATCACTATAGGCAAAAATCACCTGCTCCACATCAAGCTCTTTTACAAGCTTAGGCAGCTGCTCTTCAGGAAAAATTTGAATACCTTTGGGGTAGAGTTTTCCAGCAAGAACTGGGGGATAGCTCCGGTCTTCAATACCTGGAATTTGGGTGGCTGTGAAGGCCACAACTTCATATTTCTCATTATCTCGAAAATAGACATTGAAGTTATGGAAGTCGCGTCCCGCTGCACCCATGATAATCACACGTGTTCGTGCCATGGTCGATTACACATCCAATAATGGGCACGGTTGTGGCTTCCCAGTAAAAGCATTACGTTTCATCAGAAAGTTGTCCTATATTCGAATGAATATCTGAGGTTGATGTCTGACAAGCTAAGTATAAAGCGAATATATGTTTCAGGATCTGATATTCAGTGTGGTGATTGTTTTGACTCGAGAAATGGTTCGCAAGTACTATAACGAGCAAGCCCAATTCGAATGGCGCCGGCTCGTTCAAGATGCTTATCATAAACTGGAATTTGAAACAACCTTGCGCTTCCTTAAGAAATATTTACCATCTGACGGTCTAATCCTCGATGCAGGTGGAGGACCTGGTCGCTACACAATTGAACTAGCTAAACAGGGTTACGAAGTAATTCTATTTGATTTTAGCCCTGCATCATTAAAAAAAGCAGGCAGACAAATACGACGAGCAAAAGTCCAAGATCAGGTCAAACAAATCACTGAAGGCTCTATTACTGATATGGGAATTTTCAAAGATGGCAGCTTTGATGCAGTTCTCTGTTTGGGTGGAACACTGGGACACATACTCGACAAAATCCATCGAGACCAGGCAATTGATGAGCTTATTCGAGTAACAAAAGCGCGTGCCCCACTCTTTGTATCCGTGATTGGGCGACTGGCACTCTTCAAAGCTGCTTTAGAATCATTTCCTGAAGAACTACGGCACAAAGAATTGTACCTAAAGATTCTCGAAACAGGAAACTATGAAGGAGGACATGGATTTACGGCAACTCATTTTTTCCTTAGCGAAGAACTCGAAGCAATTTTTCAGAAAAAATCTGTGACGATTTTAGAAATGGTAGGACTCGAAGGACTCGCTTCTACGCATCGAAAGAAGTTGAATCAGTTAGCACGAAAATACCCAAAAATCTGGAAGAACTGGCAGGAATATCACTATAAAACCTGCACTCACCCCCATGTCGTGGGAACCTCTGAACATTTCATGATCATTTGCCAGAAATCTTAATCTAACCAATTAAGGTTGACGAAAGTCAAGCTTTGGCACCCCAAAATTCCGGTTTAGAGCGCAATTGCGACCTCCTAAATTCGTTTTTTGAAGACAAAACCTGACAAAAAACAAATAAAAGCCACCGTTTACCAGCTCCTTGCTAGTGAGGGTGTGTTCCATGCGGGAAAAACACAGCAAAAGCACTCTCTTAATCGGCTTGCGAATCCTCAAAATCCTAATTACTCCCTTTCTCAGGGATTCAAAACGAGGATAATCTCAATCCAATTGGGATGAAGTTCTTTTTTTCACTGAACTTCGTCCCAGTTGATTCTCTTTTCATTTTATTCCATTTTCAATTCTACAGAAGCTCTATTGATGTTAGAGACAAACTTTTATAACTCCACAGGGTGAACGTGCCATTACCAGAGGTCGAACTGCAATGATGGAACGAAGTCTTGCCTACGATCGTGCAATTACTATCTTTTCACCTGAAGGTCGATTGTATCAAGTTGAGTATGCTCTTGAAGCTGTGCGTCGAGGAAAAACAGCAATTGGGATTAAAGCTGCAAATGGTGCTGTTATCGGTGTTCACAAAGAAGCTACTTCGCCCTTAATGGATTTGGATCAGATTCAGAAAATCTATGTTGTGGATAAGCATATTGGGTGTGCAATCGCTGGGCTTCATGCGGATGCTCGTGTCCTTGTGGATTTTGCCCGAGTGCAGAGTCAAATTAACTTCATTACTTATGGTGAACCTATTGATGTGGAAGTTCTGACCAAGAAGGTATGTGACCTGAAACAGAACTATACACAGGTTGGTGGTATTCGCCCATTTGGCGTTTCATTACTAATTGCTGGTGTGGATTCACAAGGTCCACAAATCTTTACCACTGATCCTTCTGGTTCTTACTGGAGTTGGCGGGCAACAGCGATTGGGTATAATTCAGAAGCAGCTCGAGAGTACTTGGCAAAGAATTACAAACCAACAATGAAACTGATGCCTGCTGCAGTCAAGTTATGCATCGATACGCTCCGGCAGGTAGTCGAAGAAAAGCTCGACGAAGAAGCCATGGAAATTTCAATTGTAGATACTGACAAGCGAGAATTCACACAACTTACAAAAGATGAAATCCGCAGCGTACTTGTCTAACACTTAACCATTATTCCCCCCAAGCCCTCATCATTCATGTAAATCGAATTAAGACCTGAGTTTAGCCCTCAAGGTCCCAATCATCACCTTGATCTTCTTTTTTCTCCTTCTTTTCCTTCCCTTTGATTACACGAATTTGGTATTCGAGCGGTTGGTCCAATCGGATCACATGATCTGCGGCATTTTGGACTGCAACGCTAAACCCAGGTTCGAAACCGATTGAAATGGTTTCAAGCCCATGTTCACGAGCACGACGAATAATGGGTGCCACTCGGGCATGGCGACTAAAAATCGCAAGAAGCTTTGTTGCATCACCAAGAACAAGATCTATAGAATCCACAGCCATATGAAGGTGAACATCTGAAGTAGTTATTACTGGAGTGAAACCACTATTTGATATAGCCTCTAGTAGTTTAGCGCTTGCTCGCTCATTCAAGTAAACTTTCGCAACGCCAATTTTCCCTAATTTTTTAATGCTGTTTTTCAAGTCATCTAAACGAACTTCAAATTCACGTCTTAATACATTTGGGCCATCGATAAGAAGAGCTACACGACCTGAACGACGCAAGCGTGAAACGAGACGTACAAGACTTCTAATTCGAGATGACATTGATGGCTTCACATTTAGGTTACTTATATTAACGGGAAATTGTTCTTTCCTCAATCTACTTTGGTATGCCTTAATTCTTTTGTTTCATATACGGAAAGTTTAAGCGTATGTCTTTGGTGTATGCGAAAACGGGGATAATTAACATGAAGCAAGTTATTGAACAGGAAAAAGCCTGGGAAATGATTCGTGGTGCCAAAAGTGCTGGGGGTCAAGTGGTATCCGCTTCAATTCATGTACGAATCATAGAAAGTTCTAATGATGTTGATTTCTACAAAACCACGGAGGCTATTCTCGGTGAAGGATTTAACCAACCCCGTGGGCGTGTCGTTATAGTGTGGGGAGAGCATGCTACAGGTATCAATAACTTAACCAATCTTTGGCTCCATTATGGGACCATCGAAGCTTCTGATATCATCACAACCTGTCGAAAATTAGCTGAAAAAGCTGGTTTTGGAGAAACCGGGCGGCTTCGATTAACCTGTTCTATTGAATTCTCAGAAAGAAATCGTGTTGTAACCCTTCATGATCTTGCTTATCCCGCGCGTGGAGGCGAAGCTGTGGCAGACACCTTTGCATTACGCCCCTACAAAGCCGTAAGTACCAAGGGTGAATACACTTTCAGAACATTACAAGAACTGAAAGACTTCCTCAAAAAGGTCAAAGACGCTGAAACTCACAAATTTGATGATAAAACAGGAAAATGGGTACGCTGGGTTGAAGTCGAACAGACCGAAGATAAACTTCTAGTAAATATTCCGAGTCAAAAAGGTTCACGACAACTCCAAATTGATCTCGAAACAGGGAAAGTAGAAGAAAAGAAATAACTGCTAGTTCACTCAATAATATTAGAGGAGCTAGGCTTTTAGCCTTAAACAGTAATTGTTAACTCCTCACTCTAATTTCATTGAGAACGAGGTCACTGGAAATGTCAGAAGAAGCCAAAACCGAACTAGAAGAGAAAAAAGCGAAGGAAGAAAAACGCAACGTCGCCAAACAATTAGCTACATCGTTTCCAAAATTCTTGGTGAACGGATTAATTGTGGTTGGTCTTGGGCTCTTTTATATTTTCATTGTACCCTTCTTCTTTTTCCTAGATCAATATCCGTTAATAATTCTCGAGACGGTCGTTCCACCCGGACAGGTTATTTTGACGGGATATTCACTCATCCGAATCGGGGTGTTGCTAGTCATCCTTCTTTTTGGTATTGAGGCATTATTACAACTGGCAAAATCCGCAGATGCATTCGTTGATTTTATTATGAGTCGGCTTCCTGGCATGCGGTCCACGGATAGGGCGCACCCACGAAGAATACCACTTGATCTTATCTATATTTTCTTCACTATCGTTGTGTATATCCTGATTTCCCCTATATTCCTACCAGGAGCTTTTCCAATCACTATTCTGCAACCATATTTCCAAATTCTTGCAGTATCCATTGTATTATTCTTCGTACTCTCATTTCTCTATGATTTAGCGAAATCCATCCAAAAATCAGCAAAACGTGGAATCGATAATTTCGGTAAACGATTGGGAGGACGCTTTGAGGACGAAGATGAGCCAGAAAAACCCGAACCCGAGTACTAGCATAATAGCTATACCGATTTACCTGAGCGAAAACTACCAACACTCTATCTAACTGATAGGTTTTGTTGGCGATTCGATTCTTGTGTCAGGTTTTTCTTTACTAGGTTGATCCAGCTTTCTCGCTTTAGGGGCAGCTTTCGCAATCTCTGCGAGCACATTTATTGTTTCTCGTAATGCCTGGAGGCGAATCGCTAGGTCAGGGGCAGGATCAAGGCTGATCAGAACTTGGGTGTTTCTGTTGATGTTATGTGCCCGAACGAAAGCCCAGAATTCTTCTAATTTCTGTAAATTAGGTTGTATGATTTCAGCATATTGTGTATCTGTTAATTTGGGAAAAACAATTCGAAGATACCAAGTATCCTGCATATCCTTCAGAATCTCTCCTTGTAGTCTTTGTGTTTCCATTAAAAAGGTAATCAGGGGTTCAAGAGCTGGCCTTCGAATGATATCTCCATCGGGATCTAAACTTACGAGATTTCGTTTTAAATCGACAATGAATACTCCGTTACCAACACCGAAATACCACCGATTGTCTATTGAATATCCATGAACGGGTTGCTTAGTAACCTGTTCTAGATATTTTTTAAACGCTTGAAAATTCGCTTCGGAGTCGTCTTTCTTAAATTGTACATATCGCCGAAAGTAACTCAATGGGAAACGGGGTTCTAATGGATGGTCTCGTTTTGCTCCTGATTTGAGGTATGATTGCAGATTACGGAGATGGACTTGGTAACAAAATGTTGGAAAATCAGCCGTTTTAGCACCAAGAGTGATTAAGATATTCAGGAAAATGCGATCTGGGCATAATGGTCGTAAGGTGCATCGCATTCGATCTCGTTGACATTGTTTACAGGTTGTAGCCATTTTTGTGAGTACTTCAGATAACATGAAACGTCCCATGCTTGGGTTACCTAATTCTTCCAGTTGATCAAACCGATCCCGATACTTCATATACAATCTAGGTCACCCGAAGCTGTTCACTCTAAAACTCAGTAATTATACCATTTTTTTGTATCATCAAGTTAGGCACGCTCTACAAGAGCTTAAACGTTTCTAAACTTTTCGGTAACTAAAACAAGACTAACCTAGCAAAAAGAGGGTGTTGATAGAATTCACAGAAAAGTCTAGAAGGGAGGTAATTTGCGAAAGATGAGCAAAGCATAAAAGACTTGAAGCTCTCCATCGAAGCGAATTTCACTCATACATTTATTTTGGGTGTAGAATCTCATGACGGAACGAATCGTTGACCTTCGGTTTCATGGCCGTGGAGGTCAAGGCGCTTGGACTGCCTCAATCCTCCTTGCTCGAGCAGCCATCAATGAAGGCAAATACGCTCAATCTTTCCCCTTTTTCGGACCTGAACGGAGTGGAGCGCCAGTCGAAGCTTTTGCCCGTATAAGTAATGAGGAAATCGAACTTCATAGCAAAGTCTATGAACCCGACTTTGTCGTGGTCATAGATTCCACACTTCTCGCTCAATTACCCGATACCATCATCGCTGGTACGAATAAAAAGACCAAACTTATCGTTAACACCCGAGAAAAAGGTCAAAAAGTGGCTAAGACCCTTGGCTTCAAAGGAGAAGTTTGGACGCTAGCCGCGACAGACTTAGCCCGTGAAATCATGGGCCGTCCCATCGCCAATACTGCCATGTTAGGTGCCTTAATTCGGGTCACTAATCTCGTGAAACTTGAAAGCTTATTTGTAGAGGTCAATAAGCAGTTTGGTGAACGTATCGGAGAGCGAAATGTAACTGTCATTAAACGCGCTCATGATGAGGTGGAAAAACATGCCTAAGAAACTACCTGGATCTAAAGACATTCCTCCAGCTGGCGTCACTTGGAAACCCGCCACCGAATATAAAACTGGTGACTGGCGCAGCCAACGCCCAGTCCGTGATGAGGAAAAATGCACCCGCTGTCTTACCTGCTGGATCTTCTG
>JABXGY010000192.1 GCA_016550395.1 archaeon
AGAATCTCACTTTCGTTGGTGGACTCAAGAAAACAGGGGTAGATTTAGCGATGACTCATTGGATTCTTGAAGATGAAGCCGAATATAATCGCGCTAAAGCCCTTGCTGACGCCACAGAAATCGAACATATCTATTCGATGCTAGGCTATCCAGCTAATTATCAAACCGTACGTGAAATTCGTCTCGGTTTGGGTCGTTAAATGCTCGTTTCGTAAACCATGCCATTAAAAATTATACCGATATTGTGGATTTGGGATCGACGTGAATGAAACCGAAAATATTCAGCGGCTTGAAGAACTCTACAGACAACTCATGGGTTCTGATATTGCTACGCAAGAAGAAGTTAAAGCCAAGGCTGAAATTATCTCCTTAATTCCACAACTAAAAGCCATTATCTTAGCTCAAGAGACCCCTGAAGCTCAAGAAGTAGGGCAAGATCTTGAGCGGCTCTATGAACTGGTCTCAAAATGGAATCCACTTTCAGCATGGTTCCGTGATGAAGAAGAATTAGTCCAACTCTTCTTTGATATTCTTTCCAAAGTTCGTCTTTTTCTGATTCGACACAAAGGACCTACCGAAGAATCTGGTACACTGGTAAGTGAAAGTTTATCGTCTATTCGTCAAACTATCACTCAATTTGCCACTGTAGTTGAAGAAATCCGTGTAACCGTTAAAACACTTCTTGAGATCATGTCCCCTACACCAGAGGTCCACGCTAGAATTGCAGGACTTAGTAGTAGAGCTTTGGAACTAGAACGACGAATTGATGATTTCCAGGCAACGACTGGGAATAAAACCGAGGCTGACCAAGAAAAAATCGAACGGTGGAAACAGGATCTTAAAAAACTCAAAAAACAAATTGACACGCTACGTAAACTAGCAAAAAAGAGCTAGACAATTTTCATCTTTGAACGTTTAATTAACTAAGATATCAATTGCGAGCTACTCTGTTATTTTTGGCTTCTTCCACATCTACTGCAGAAGTCACTGTCTTCTCGAAGGTCCTGTCCACAATAAATGCAAAAGCCATGGGCGGATGAAGGTGAAGCGCTCATTGTTGATGCGCTAGAAGCGGTCCAACCATCGGATGAAGGACCACTAGCTTCATGAGCTAATCGTGATGTGAAACTTGACGTTGGATCCGAGTCAAAAAATGAGCGTGACTGATATTCCTCTGGAGTGCTAAAAAGTCCACCTAAATCGACGGAACTACTCGAACTCGGTTTTGCGGATTGAGAGTAACTTCGACTTTGTGCGAAACTCTCTGCTGATTCAAGGTCACGCCATGGATCTGGTGATCGACCTCTTGAGTATGAAGAAGACCGAGACTGCTCGTTGGGCCAACGCCTTTCAGCCTGTCGAATGAACTGTTGATGGCATTCAGTTTGAATAGTTTGGTATTCTTCCTTTGAAATTCCGAGTAATCTGAGGGCTTGATCACGAAGATGGCATTCTCGGTTCAAATCACAACAATAGGCTAGACTGCCATAACAGGTTAGCTTCATGGCTTGTTCCGGAGTTGTTTTTGGAAGGGGTCGAACTCGTTCTTTGCCAACCCATAATTCGTTGCCCACAATTCGAAGGTTGGTCATGGCCTGCCGTTCAAGGGCCTGTAGAACTTCTTTAGCATGATAGGCACGTCCATTGATCAGTACTAATCCCTGGGCGTATTCAGAATTCGATGACATGGACTCAGCTCTCCAAATAAAAGGCTGAAAGCATCTCTAATAAAAGGTGGTAAAACCGAATTTATACGTGAAATATTATTTAACTAGTTTTTCGGGGTTTCAGCTAATCTTTTCCTGTGAATCGTTTTATTTGGATGGCGATTATATAGGAAAGGGCAGCGATAAGTCCTGCAATAGCACTTGGAGAGGCGAGAATGGTAAATGATCCAGCTAGACCTGCGAGCATTGAAATTAATGCGATAATAAAGACTCCAATGATTACACTATTGACAGTTTTTAAAATCTCGTTTGATGCGGCTGCTGGAGCAACAAGAATTGCATATACCAAGATTGCGCCAACTGCTTTGGTTGTCAGTGCGATAGCGACAGCTGCAAAAATCAGCATTAGGTAGTGGTATCCTCGTGCGTTCATGCCATGAGCGGTCGATCCCTCCATATCGATGCTGACGTACACAAACTCTTTCTTGAATAGGATTATAAGTAATACTAAGGAAAGTGCTGTTCCGATTAATAATACAATATCTAAATTATCAAGGAGGAGAATGTCGCCAATTAGGTAACCCCAAATCCGGGGGATCATGGTTGGTGGGAGATAGTACATTAGAAACACAGCTAGACTCATGGATAATGCAAACGACACACCTACTGCGACCTCCATCCTTTGGGCGATTCCTCTTTCTCCGGCATACCCTGTTAAAATAGCAACAAAAACCGCGAAAATAACGGCTCCAAGGATAGGATCGAACCAGGGTGCAATTCCGGTTGCCTGGAGAAATAATCCTAATGAAGCGCCTCCAAGGGCTGCGTGGGCGACACCCGACGTTAAGAAAGATAATCCTCGGAAGACCATAAAAGTACCACTAGTTGCGGCAATTACTGCAACTAATAAGGATGCAAGGATGGCTCGTTGCATTATCGGAGATGACACAATCAAACTAATGATGTCAATGATCATGGCGGTCAATTCCGGAATCATGTGTGATGCAGTATTTGTGACCGTCTAGTTCCACAATTTTTGCCGTTGGTCCATAGACCTGTTTGACAAGATCAAGGTCCATGATGGCACAGGGATGTCCCACTCCCATTACGGTGCGATTCAGCAT
>JABXGY010000193.1 GCA_016550395.1 archaeon
CAATGAAGCTTCTAAGTTAGCCGTTAAAGAAATCGCCATTATCGGGGAAGATTTCCTGCAACAAGTGTTCCGTGTTTCTCCCAAATATTGTGCTAGCCTTCCAACCGAGTATATTGAATCAGCACTTGCCTTTGTTCCGGTTCTTAATAAGATGGGTTATATCAGACGAACCTTAACAGAACATGATGTCTTTGAAAAAAGTCTAATCGAAAAGGTTCATCTTGAGGCACATCATTATAATAATCCGGGAAATCTCGGTTAACCACCTGCAACAGGTGGAATGAGTACCAATTCGCTCTTATTCTGGACTGCCGTGTTGAATCCTTTAAGAGTGTCAATGTTTTTTCCATCAACAAAATACACAATTTGTAATCCACGAATATCTCGGCCAGAACGAATCATTCGCTGAAAAGATTTTCCATATTTCTTTGAGAGGCGTTGTAGAATATTTTCAACCGTTGATTCGTCATCGATTTCGACTACCTCTTCCCGTGTCCCAGTAATCTCGCGAATCACACTGAGATAACGGATTGTTACATACATCAGAGTTCAGCTGGTCCTCTGCAGACATATTAGATATAAACATCACGAAGGTTCTATGTTCGAAAAATTGGATATCGAATATACTAAGTAGGGTATTAATGCTAGACGTGGAGTATACTAATTAGCTTCTCTGAAATGGTGTTCGTCAATCCTTAAGGTGCGGTGGACAGGTGAACGATAAATGATTCCCACCCGGTCAAAAATAGTTTGTACAATTGGTCCAGCATGTGAAAGCAAAACAAAGCTTCTTCAAATGGCAAAAGCTGGGATGGATGTTTTGCGGTTAAATCTCTCACACGGGACTTTCGATGAACATCGAACCCGTTTTAAACGAATTCGCAAATATCTACCCGAGCATCCGATTCTTATGGATTTAGAGGGTCCCCGAGTTCGGATTGGAGAAATGGCAAAAGCCGTCATCTTACTAGAGGGGGACCAGATTCAGTTAACGACAGAAGATATAGAAGGCAATGCAAACCGGGTTTCTGTATCTTTGAAGACGTTGTCTGATATTGTTGAGGTAGGACAGAGTATTTTCATCAACGATGGAATCGTCGAACTACGTGTTGACGAAGTGAAAAATCGAGAAGTTTATTGTACTGTTGTTACCGGGGGCGAAATTAGTCGACATAAGGGTGTGAATGTGCCGGGAGTGGATTTGGGAATGTCGGTACCCACACCCCAAGATATCGAACATCTCAAGTTCATCGTAGAATTAAGTCCCGAGTTTGTTGCTATTTCAGTTGTCAAAAGGGCAAGTGAAATTGAAACTGTTAAGGGCTTTCTCCAAAAGGAAGGAATTGATATCCCAATTATTACTAAGATTGAGCATAAAATGGCTGTTGAGAATTTTGATGCCCTCCTCAAGGCTAGTTATGGTATAATGGTGGCTCGAGGAGATCTCGGGGTCGAGATTCCCCCTGAACAAATTCCCCTTCTACAAAAGGAAATAATTCGCAAGTGCAATCAAGCAGGTAAACCAGTTATCGTAGCAACTCAAATGCTGGAGTCGATGGTGCGTAATTCACGACCAACACGAGCTGAAACTAGTGATGTTGCCAATGCCATTTTAGATGGTGCCGATGCAGTGATGCTGTCGGCCGAAACAGCGGTGGGAGAACATCCTGTAAAGGCTGTCCGGGTCATGGAAACTATTGGTCGAACCATAATTCCGTCTTTTCCCCAACGTGATTTATCCTTCTATGAATCTGGTCAGCATCTGATTGCTGAAGAACTGGGTCGCGCTGTCGTATCAATAGTCAAAAACCTTGGTGTACAGACGGTCCTGGTATTTACCATGGCAGGGTATACAGCACGCATGGTATCTAAGTATCGTCCACCAGTTAGAATTGTGGCGAGTACGCCTCATGTCCGTGTTCAACGCCAATTACGCTTGTTATGGGGAACCGAATGCATATTAATCCAACACCACGAAAACATGGATGCACTACTTCTTGCAGCAATTAAACGACTTCATGAAGATGGCATCGTTAAATCCGATGAAGAAATCATCGTCGTTCGCGCTTCAGCGCTTGTCCCTGGCAAAACAAATGTCTTGGAAGTATACACCATCAGCGATGTGCTCGATGCTAAATTATTACGCACGCGTTAGCGTTCTCATCAAAATTCTTTGCCCTAGTTTTATTGGTTTTCTTCGATTTTTCTAACTCGTTTTGGCTGAGGCTCTGCCTCTTCCACTCGAGTATTTCCAAGAAATAACAAGGCGAGTTCTGCACGTTTTCGCACATTATAATCCCTATCCTGCAGGGCCCGGTTAAGCGGTGTTATTGCCCGAGGATCGCCAAGAATTCCCAAGGCTAAAGCTGCCTGGTCGCGGACAAGGTTATGCTCATCCTGGAGTGCATCGATAAGTGGTTCTAAGGCTCGGGAGTCCTTAAGAAGACCTAATGAAAGGGCGGCACAACCACGCACTCCAAATGATTGGTCCTGAAGTGCACGAATCAGTGGTTCAACAGCACGTGAATCACCAAGCTTACCCAACGTTGAAGCCGCTTGCCGCCGCCTCCCCGCAACTTTGCTTTGAAGGGCTCTAAGGTAACGTTCGAATCGTCCACTCCTTGGAGGAGGAGTGCTTGAATCTCGCTCCTTTAGACTAGTGGTTCTCCAGTCGCCATGGCCCAACCTGATATCTCCCAAACGTGATGAATCACTATTAGTGTTCTTTTGCTTTAAAATTCCTCTGACATTTTACATAGATCGAAGTAGCCGGTTATAGATGACATTGGAATCAAATGAAAGTAAGCCTTTTATGACCCACTGTAACCTTTGATTGTAAAAAATTTATGAGGTTAACAAGGTTGACAGAACAAACCGTAGATGACAAACGAATCACGCTAAAGGAAGCCGCGAAGAAAATCCATGATGGTGCACATATTGCATGGGGTGGGTTCGGTTACCAACGCCCACCTGAAGCGCTAGCTATGGAGCTTATTCGCCAGAAAAAACGTAATCTTCGCATATACACCTGTGGAAGTGAACATGACCTTGATATTCTCGTAGGTGCTGAAACGTGTCTTGAATTCGAGGTGGCTTTCTTTGCAATTGAAGCGTTGGGGCTTGCGCCGAATTTACGGCGACGAACGAAGGAGGGAAAGGTGAAGTTTGAGGACTACTCTAACCTAGCGATGGCTTTACGGTTTTTAGGTGGAGCTTTAAATGTGCCCTTCATGCCGATTCGACACATGATTGGTACAAATATGATGGATAAGACACAATTGCGTAAGGATAAGGCGAAGGTAATTGATTGTCCCTTTACGGACACGCCAATAGTTTTACTACCCTCAATTCAAGCGGATTTTGGTGTGATTTGTGCACAAAAAGCGGATGCAGAAGGAAACGCCCAGATTTTTGGGATTAAAG